>DATNDF010000409.1 GCA_035607015.1 Candidatus Angelobacter sp.
ATTTTCGGGACGACTGCGCGGCAACAGTGATAAGGGCCGAGCAGATTCACTTCGATCACCTTTCGCCAGTCGTCCGCCGGAATTTCCCAGGTCGCCTTCGTGACGCCCGGAATACCCGCGTTGTTCACGAGGATGTCAATACTGCCAAAATGTTGGAACGTCGCGTCAGCTGCGGCTTGTGTGGAGTCGGGGTTGGTGACATCCACAGTGACCGTGTGGATCTGGCCGCGAGCCTCGAGGCTTTTCGCGGCTTCAGCAAGGCGCGCCGCGTTCATGTCCCACAAACTGCAGGCCGCGCCGGAGTCCAGCAACCGTTGCGCAATGGCATAGCCGATGCCGCGCGCGCCGCCAGTGACGACTGCTTTCCTTCCACCAAGATCAATCTTGTTCATGCGTTGTGTTTTGGTCGCTGCCTTCACGCGGGTCAATCCAAAACCAACAAATTGCGCCCGCCAGCCCTATAATTGCCCCAAGGCTGATTCCCCATGTCCATCCGAGTCTCGCGCTGACCCACGGAGTGATCATCGGCGCGAGCAACCCTATGCCGTTGCCGCCGGTGTTCATGATCGCCGCCGCGGTTCCACCCCGTCTCCTTCCGAGTTCGACCGCCGTGGTCCAAAACGCGCCTTCACAAAGTCCAAGGACTCCAAGGGAGAGCGTAAACCAAAGCACGATCCAGAACGGTTGTTTTGCGAAGATGCCGAACAACAGCAACACCGAGCTGCCAGTCATCCC
This sequence comes from Candidatus Angelobacter sp., assembly GCA_035607015.1. Classification (NCBI taxonomy): domain Bacteria; kingdom Pseudomonadati; phylum Acidobacteriota; class Terriglobia; genus Candidatus Angelobacter; species Candidatus Angelobacter sp. Next base: position 736 of record DATNDF010000409.1, read on the forward strand.
AATGCGTGGAACGAGCGACCGCCCCGCGGCTGGACTGAACGATCGCTTCACCGAGTCTGTAAGCCAGCCGCCGAACGGCATGCAGACCGCCATCGCGAGGTTTGGCAAACCAGCGTAAAAGCGGCTCTCGGTTTTCCCCATGCGCAGCACTTCGTCGAAATAATAATGCATCCAGTAAAAGAAGAGATATTGGAAGTAACCGACGGCCGCGTAGCTCAATGTCAGCAGGATCAGGCTTCGGTTATGAAGAAGACCTGCAAAGCCCGGCGATGACCGACCTGTAGTCGCATCCATGGGAGCCGGGGGCGCCCCGGTTCTGGACCCGACAAGAGTCTTTCCTTCGCCCGGATGATCCGAGGAACAGAAGAACCAGATCAAGGCCAGCGCCGCCGTGCCGCCGCCTGAAATCAAAAACGCATTGGGCCAGTCGAAGCGATCAATTAACGCTCCGAACAGAGGATGAACCGCCGCATAAGCGAGCAGAGCGGCTCCGGTGATCAATCCGTTTGCGAACGCATGCTGGCGATCCGGAAACCAATTTGCCACGGCGCGGGCGCTCGCAGGGTGAAGCGGCGTGGTAAACAGGCCCATCAACGAACGCACCAGCAACAGGGAAAGCCACACCTGACTCGTTGCAATAAACCCCCACCCGATCATTCCTGTAAACGCGCAGAACAGGGCCGTGCCTATGCCCATGGCCGCCAGAGCGAGACGCGGCCCGAAACGATCGATGAAGAGCCCGCCTGGAATCATGAAAATCGTGTAAATGAGGAGGAGCCCGGTATAGACAACGCCCATTTGTTCGGCCGAGATGCCGAACTGTTTCATGATCCGCTCGTCACCCGCGTTCGCCATGCTGGCACGGTTGAAGTGGTTGCAGAAACAAAGTGCCATCATGAGCACGAGAATGCGCCAGCGGATTGGCGAAAGAGGCTGCCCCGTGGAATTGGCGTCCGGCAGACCGGCGTGAGCGGCTGGTTGGTTCATGAGGCTGCGGATTACAGGCCGGATTCTGCGACGAGATACTTTTTGATGAACTTCTCGTTGAGCGTAATGCCGAGACCGGGACCGTCAGGCATCGAAATCCATCCGTCCTTCGCCTGAAGTTTCTCGCGCGTCAATTCGTGGCGCATCGGCGAGTCATCGACACAATCCTCGAAGATGAAGGCGTCGCGGCAGGTGCAAAGCCAGTGAAGACTCGCCGCTACGGTGATCGGGCTGGTATAACAATGGTTGCAGAGACGCGCGCCGATTTCCTCGACGCGGGCTCGAATGTAGGCAGCGTCAGTGAAACCATTTCGCGAGAGATCGACTTGATAAACATCCAGCGCGCGTCGGTCGATCAACGGGCGAAATGATTCGCGTCCGCATTCCTGCTCGCCCGCGGCGATCGATACCGGCGAGCGGTCGCGCAGCCACGCATAACCCTCCACGTCACCGGGGCGCAACGGCTCCTCCAGCCATCCAATCTTGGACTCTGCGAACGCATGGACGCGGTTCAAGGCGGTGCGCGCGTCCCAGATACAGCCGGCGTCGATCAATAAAGTGGCCTCATCGCCGACACCTTCGCGCGCGCCGCGGACCAGTTCGATGTCGAGCGCTTCGCTTTGGCCCATCGGCTCCCAACCGAATTTCACGGCCTGATAGCCGGCCTCGACCCATCGCTGGCCGATCTCCTTCGTTTGCCGGCCGTCGCGGCCGAAGAGGACAGAAGCATAGGCCTTGATGCGGTCGTGCTGCTTGCCGCCGAGCAGGCGATGGATTGGTTGCTTGAAATATTTCCCCTTGAGGTCCCACAACGCCATGTCCACCGCAGCCATTGCGCAAATGGTCACGGAACTGCGGCCGAAATACATCGTGCGCCGGTTCATTTTTTGCCAGAGCCGCTCTGTTTCCAGCGGGTTTTCCCCGATCAGAATTTCACGCAGACCGCAGGCGATGTTGTGGCTGTAGGGTGCGTCAATGATGGCCTTGATGACTTCCGGGGACGCGTCCGCCTCCCCGATGCCTTCCAGTCCATCATCAGTGCGAACGCGAACCAGCGCCACATCCTGGCAACTGGCCGTTTTCTTCTGCACCGACTCGACGCGGAGAATCTGGCAGGTGACTTGGGCGATCTTCATGGGCGATGGGAAATCGAGTCAGGGAGGGTAGGGTTGGCGTGCGTTTGCCAGAGTTCCAAAAAAACCCAGGACGCCATTGCGCGGTTCAAACGGCGAAAGCCTTCCTCAGCATCTCGATGCTCTTCGGTACGGCCACGTCCGGATTCTCCTTGCCTTCAAATTCGAGAGAGACGTATCCGTCGTAGCTCGCGTCGGACAAAATCCTGGCGACACGCTGGTAATCGAGGTCGAGCGTGTACCACTCGCCGCCGCCGTGATAAGTCTTTGCCTGCACGAACACCGCCTTCGATGCGATTTGCTTCAACTTGTCGTACGGGTTTTCAAGAAAATTCCCCGTGTCCATGAGGACGCCGAGCCAGGGCGAGTTGATCGCATTGACAATGCGCAGCAGACCTTCGGGCGTGCGGGCGAGGCCCCAATGATTTTCCAGCGCGAGGATCACACCGCATTCTTCGGCCTTGGCCAGACAGCGTTGAATGCCGTCAATGCACCACTTGAATCCTTCCTCCTCGGTGTGACCGGCAAGAATCGGCTCGATGCCGCGATTTGCCATGAGCGTGTCGAAATCCACCGTGTTCCAACGCCCGGTATTGATGCGAATGCAAGGAATGGCAAGTTGATAGGCGATCTCGATGCACTTCTTCGTGTGCTCCACGTTTTCGTCGATAACTTCCGGCTTCGGACTGACAAAATTCTGATGCGTGGACAGGCAGATCAAATCAAGCCCATTGGTGTAAGCCAGTCGCTTCAGTTTGTTGCAATAGGCGCGTCCCGCGGCGTCGAACGGCGCCTTTTCCTCGATGTCCATTTGCCGATGCAGGATGTCGACCCCGCTGACACCAATCTCGGCGGACTTCTCGATCACTGTTTCAATCGAAACCTTCGGGGGACGAAAATGCCAGTAAGAGTAGGTCGAGATGCCGAGTTTGACGCGCCCTTTGCGCGGAGTTTGTCCAATCGTGGATTGGGCATCCAGCGAGAGGGAAGTTGCCGTACACGCGGCGGCGCCGAGAAAAGCCCTGCGGGAAAGTTTCATAGTGAATGGAGTTGTAAACCAAGCCGGTGCTTATCGCCACTAAAAAGCCGCAATGGAAAAACTGAAAGGGAGCAAGTTGCGCTGTGAGGAACCGTACCGGTATCCCTACAAGGCAATCGGGATCGGAACGAATGTGTTGTGATTCTCGATGGCGAAGACTAATATTTGGGCATTCAGCTATGTCTCATGCCGGTCTGAGATGCTACTTCCGAATTCTGCTGGGCGCCGTTGCGTTGCGAACTGTCGCCGCGCCGATTGCGGGCCCCAGACCGGAAGAGATCGAGTTTTTCGAGCAGAAAATCCGGCCCGTGCTCGTCGAGCGTTGCTACAAGTGCCACAGTACATCCTCGGAAAAAATCAAAGGCGACCTGTTGCTCGACACCAGAGCTGGCATGCTCAAGGGCGGTGAATCGGGCAAACCAGCCATCCTCGCGGGCGACCCTGAGCGCAGTCGCCTCATTGAAGCAATTCGTTACACGAACGACGATCTCCAGATGCCGCCGAAAAAGGCGGGCGGCAAATTGGGTGACGAACAAATTGCCGAT
>DATNDF010000410.1 GCA_035607015.1 Candidatus Angelobacter sp.
AGCGATTATCGAATTGCCAAAAACACCCTCGCCAATTTGATCGCCTACAATCTGCCCAAAAACGTGGGGGAGGACATTCCACTGCAGCTCAGCGGCCAGCTGGACGCCGAGCCTTACGAAATCGACCTGCCCTCCGCCATCTCCCGGGCGTTGGACGGACGTCCTGAGCTTGCTGCGCTGCGCAAGGGTGAGTCATTGAGGAAGGAGGGCGTCGCCGCCGCCCGCAGCAGCCATCAGCCGAGCCTGCAGGCGTTCGGCGGCTACGGCTGGCGCAGCTCCCAGTTCAGCACTGATCTGATCCGCGACGTCGCGGGCTGGAATGCCGGCCTGCAGTTGAACTGGGACATCTTCGACGGCTTTCTTACCCGGGGCAAAGTGGACGAGGCCCGGGCGCTTTACGACAAGGCGCGCCACGAAGTCGAAGATTCGGTCCGGCGGATCGAACTGGAGGTTCGCACCGCCCACTCGAATTTCATCGAAGCGCGCGAAGTTTTGGAATCCCAACGGAAAGTTGTTGAACAAGCCGAGGAAGCCCTGCGTCTGGCTAATGCGCGAGCCGATGCGGGCACCGGGACGCAGCTCGACGTGCTCAGCGCGCAAACGGCGCTGACCGAGGCGCGCTCGACGCAGGTCCGGGCGTTGCGCGATTACTCGGTGGCCCGCGCCCGGCTGGAACGCGCGGTCGGAAACGCAGCGCCGCGCATCGAGCCGGTGAAATGACCGCTCCGCGCCTTTTCGCTGGTTTAATGCCTGCGACGTGGCTACAACGAGTCGCAGTTTGTTGAAATGAAGAAACCATCTGTTTTCATCATCTTTCTCACGGTCTTCATCGACCTGATCGGTTTCGGGATCGTGCTCCCATTATTGCCGATTTTTGCAAAGGATTTTGACGCGTCCGGCCTCACCATCGGGATGCTCATGGCGTGCTACTCCGCGATGCAATTCCTTTTCGCGCCTGTATGGGGAAGACTTTCAGATCGCATCGGACGACGGCCCGTTTTGCTCATGAGCACGGCCGGGGCCGCGATTTCCTACGCGATATTTGCCGTTGGTTCGGGAATGCCCGGACACACCGGACTGGTCGTGCTTTTTGTCTCGCGCTTCGTTGCGGGAATCTGCGGCGCCAACATCACGGTTGCCCAGGCGTACATCGCAGACATCACGCCTCCCGAGGACCGCTCGAAAAAGATGGGCCTGATAGGCATGGCGTTCGGGTTGGGGTTCATTTTTGGTCCGGCCCTGAGCGGGGTTGGCATGCACTTTTTCGGGATAACCGGTCCCGGCTGGATAGCCGCCGGTTTTTGCGCCGCGAATTTTTTCTTCGCGCTGATGCGCCTGCCCGAAAGCTGGAAGCCGACGTCGGAACACGCGGCGCGGCGGCCCCGCCTCAACCAATGGGTCCACACATTGAGCCTGCCAAAGGTTGGCCTCTTGATCGGCGTGTTCTTTTTTGCGACGTTCTGCTTTACTTGTTTTGAAACAACGCTCGGTCTGTTGGTCAGCCAGAATTTCCACCTGGAGGTGCAAAACGTAAACGGTCTTCCGGTTTACGATGCCAAAGTCGTCTATCTTTACGCCTATTGCGGGATCGTGGGCGCCTTCGTCCAGGGTGGCGCCATTGGCCGCGCCGTCAAGAAGCTGGGCGAGCCACGCCTGATCACGCTGAGCCTTGTCTTCGTTTCCGCCGCAATGGCTCCAATGCCCTTCGTCAGCAACTGGGCGGGCTTGTTGAGTGTTCTGGCGCTTCTGTCGGTCGGCTCCAGCCTTACGCGACCGCCGGTGTTTGGCATGATCTCGATTCTGACACCCGCCGACGAACAAGGTGCGACGATTGGCGTCGCGCAGGGAGCGGGCAGCCTTGCGCGGATCGTCGGGCCGATATTCGCGAACACGTTGTTCGAAAAACATCCTCCCCTGCCCTACCTGATCTGCGCGGGCATATCTTTCCTGACCGCCGTCATCGCGTGGCAGTATCTGCACAAGCCGAACCGGGCGGTGGTTGCCGCCAAAACACAAAGCGTTGGTTGACAGGGAGCCTTCAAACGTCTGTTACCAACCGCGGTCTGCTCGGGACAACACCACTGATGCCGGAAAACCCTTGCCTGGGCGGGCAAGCCCGCCAGAATCCGCTGCCATGAACCGCATTCTGTCACTCGCGCTCCTGTCCCTGCCGGCAATTGTCAGCGTGCTGGCTCAGGACACTTCCAAAGCCGCTTCGACCGCGGCCGCCACCCTGGCTCCCCTGCCCCCGGCCCTGGGAGTGCCGAAGCCCGGTCCGACCAACGACGCGCCCTACGCGCCACAGCCCATCCTGCCGGGCGGAGTGGTCGTCCCACTCTATCCTCCCGGCTCGCCGTTTCTCAAGGCCGACCGCGTTCGTGAAGCGGAGATTTACAACCTGAGCAAGGGGGCGCCGGGCCGCATCAACAGCGTCGTCAACATCCACAACCCGTCCATCGAAGTGCACACCGTGGAAGGCGGCCTCAACACCGGCGCGGCCATCATTCTCGCGGCCGGCGGCGGACACAACACACTCAACGTCGGTTCGGAGAGCGCCGACTTTGTCCCCTTCTTTTACAACTACGGCGTGAACACGGTCATCCTGCGCAATCGCCTGCGGCGCGACGGTTACAACGTGCAAAACGATGCCGTTCACGACGCCCTCCAGGCCATCCGTCTGGTCCGCGCGCACGCGAAGGAGTGGAACATTGATCCGAACAAGATTGGCATCATGGGATTCTCCGCCGGCGCCGAACTGGCCGCACCAGCGGCGCTCTTCTTCGAGGATTTCGACAGGACGAACAGCGGACCGGCCGAACCCCTCACGGGAGTTTCCTCGCGGCCGGACTTTGTGGGTTTGGTTTATCCCGGCCCCACGCCCTTTGCCCGCAATGCCAGCCCGCCGATTCCGCGCAACACGCCCCCGGCGTTCATCACCTGCGCGGGCTCCGGCGACCGCGTTCATGCCATCTGGGCGGACGAATACCTCGGGGCCATGCTGCGGGCGGGCATTCCCAACGTCGAAATGCACATCTACGGCACCGGCCGGCATCCCGGCGAACAATTGAGCGATGGCAGCCGGATGAGCGCCGGTCTGGCTGACCGCCGCGGCATGCCCTTCGGGAAATGGCAGGACCGTTTCATCGACTGGCTCCGCGACCTGGGCTTCCTGCAACAGCCGGGCGTCGAAACCAAAGCCGCCCGCGACATCGCCGCCTTCCTCACCCAGCCTCCGCGCGGGAGCGCGTCTGTCCCGGCCGACCAGCCTTTTCCACGCACGGACCAGAATTCCCGGATCGCTCATGCCCGGTTGCTGGAGAAGGCCGGGAAAGTTGGCATTGACGTTTATTTTGAGGGTGACTCGATCACGCGTCGATGGGGTGCGAGCGACCGGCAGTACAAGGATTTCCTTGCCAACTGGAATCGGAATTTCTTCGGGTGGAACGCCGCCAACTTCGGCTGGGGCGGAGATACCCTTCAGAACATTCTTTGGCGGCTCGGTAACGGAGAATTGGATGGCGTTAATCCGAAGATCATCGTCCTGCTTGCGGGCGCGAACAATATTGGCAGGACTCCAACTGCAGGCGGTGATGAGGCCAAAATCGAGGAGGTCACCAAGGGCATCAAGGCGACCCTGGACCTCATGCAACAAAAGGCCCCCGCTGCCACAATTGTGCTCATGGGCCTCACGCCGCGTAATAACGGCGGCACAGCCATTGTTTCCACGATCAACAAAATCAACGACCGCATCGCCCGGCTCGCCGATGGAAAAAAAATCCGGTACCTGAACATCAACAACCGGCTGGCGGATGGGGACGGAAAGCTGTTCGAGGGCATGACCGTTGATGGCCTGCACCTCTCGGTCAGAGGTTATCAAGTTTGGGCGGACGCCTTGAGGCCGGTCCTCACGGAATTACTCGGACCTCCCGCAAGGACAGATCATGCGCCGCCGCCGACGGGCGATCCCAGTGCGCAAACACCACCTGCCGAACCTCGATCGGGCGGTCGCTGAGCCTGCCTGACCGGATCGCGAACCGCGCAAGTGAGTGCAGTGTTTTCAACCGTCTCACGGCGGGTCTTTCGGCCACAGTTCTGATTGTGTCCAGATTTCCTGAATGCTTCTATCTGACGGGAGGCTTATGCCCGATGAACTTGTCGGCCCACGCGATGAAGTATTTCATGTTTGACCGGTCTTCGTGTCCACCGTCGTGCTGGCGCCAGGCAAGTTCGCCGTCGAGCAAACCGCTGGTGACCGGTGGCATTTTCGCGGTGTGATAATCCTCTTTTTCGCCAATGTCTTTTGCGCCCAGAAGCCGGAAGACCGGTCCGGCAGCGACAGTCGCCATATAGCTTCCCTGTTGGTCGAGCCAGTTGGCGTCGCCGCGCGCCGGCACGCCGTAGCTGATGAAGGTGAGACGCGGCGCGCATAGCGCGATCAATTCGTGGGCATCCACCGGCAGATCTCCCGCGTTCCGGCTTCCGAAGGTGGACTCGGCGGCGCCGTATTTCAGAAAATTGCCCGCCATCCAATGGTATTCGCCGGAGCCCGTGAGATTCTCCACGGCTTCACCGAAATTGCGGCGATGCAACTTGGCCCCGCCTTCACCGGAGGAACCAACGAGGACCATTGCGAAGCGTGGTTCGAAGGCCATCGTCACCAGCGCGGCCTTGCCGAATCGCGACACACCCTCGATGCCCACTTTCTTTGCGTCCACAAGGGGATCGGTCTCCAGATAATCCAATCCACGCGCGGCGCCCCAGGCCCACGCGCGCAATGAACCCCAGTCATCGGGCTTGCGGGGCTGCCCGTTGTTCACCAGCCCGATGATCCCCTTTGTCAGGCCGGCGCCATTGTCCGCCTGAATGCTGCCCGGATTGATGGTCGCGTATCCCCAGCCGGCGGAGATCAATTGTTCCGTCGATGACGGACCCGCGTTGTTCCCGCCGAACGAGCCAAACCGATTCGTCGGAGCGGGCTCTCCCGGTCGTCGCGGAAAACCACCGCCGCCAAATCCACCGAACATCATCAACACCGGCACCGGTTCTTTGGCATTCGCTGGAGTCACCAGCGTCATCTGGATATCCACGTTGATTGACGGGCAGGCTGAATTATCCACGTGCCCGACCAGTTGCTTCGCAACAACTGGAACCTCGCCGACGACCCGGTCAACTGCCTGAGTCGTAATCGTCCAGATCACCTTCGGCGCATTCTTTGGGACGCGCCCAATAACTTCGCGCTCGAAGTCCTCGACAATTTCCGGCCGGCGCTGTTTCCACCACATCTCGGGAGTCGTGACCTTCTTTCCGCTTTTCAGAGTGAGCGGGTCGGGCAGGTCGGGATACGGATTGGCTTTGGCCGGGTCATAGTTGGCTTCATTGGTCGCGCCGGCCCGACCGCTCGGCCCGGGCCGAAGAACTCTGATTCCCAGTTGATTCATCATATTTTGGTGATCCTGCTGGGCGGTCCAATTCAATGGACCCGGCTCGACGCTGGAGCCAGGCGTGGCTGCCGCCCCGTCGGACAAACCTCCTGCCGAAACAGCCAGCGTGAGTATGACGACGACGAAGCCCGGCCTTAAACTCATCAAGCGCGTGGGGTATTGCATAAGTGTTTGGATTTGGCGGAGTGGTGATGTAGGAATACACCGCTTTCACCGGGCTTCAAGTGAAGATTTACGGACGCATCCAAATTCGTGGTCACGGACGCGTGCGTCCGATCAGCCGAATTGCGGAATGAAACCTCACTCTCGGACCGCCGCACAAACCATCTCCAACACGCGCCGAATCCCATCGTCACCACCGCGACTACCTTCCACGAAGGGCGTTCCTTGGATCGGCTTCCAATCATCGCGTTCGTGACTCGGCTCGGGTTGTGGCACGTCCGTGAGTGTCGGATCATATTGCCCGTTGTTGCCGCCCATTTTGTAAATCACCAGGTCGAGCGACGGCACGATGATGAGCGCGAAGCCGCCTGCGCCGGATTTCCAAAACGCATCGCGTGGCGCGCCGATGACGTGCCCGTCTGAGTTCTGCTCGAACATCAGCGTGTAGGGACAATGCGGATTGTAGGGCGATGGCTTGTTACACAGCGCGAGGTAATCCGGGGGCACGAGCTGCTTGTCGCGCCATTTGCCGCCGTGCGCGAGGCAATAGCCGAAGCGCAACGCATCGGTCGCGTGCACCGCGATGCTGCCCGCGCCGTTCGCGTGCGGCATCCGGAATCCGCCGCGGTTCAGGCAATAACCCCACGCGCCCCAGCCCATCGGCTTCGCCAGGCGCTCGTCGATGTATTTGTCCAGCTCCATGCCCGTGATGCGCCGCAGCACCATCGACGCGATGTGCGGCTCCGGCGACGAGTAGGAATAACCCGCGCCCGCGTTCGTCCACATCGCGCAACGCAACGACGAACCATCAACGTCCTTGATGCTTTGTCCCGGCGACGGCTTCAGCGGAAATGATTTGCCCATCACGACCGCCGTCGGCGCGCCGCCTTCGCCATTATAGCCGCCGGTCATGCAGAGCAATTGTCCGAGTGTGATGTCCGCGCGGCGCGGATCGTCGAATTTGCCCTCGGCGTTGAAGGCTTCCGGCAAAAATTTTGGCGTGAACACTTTCGTGTCGAGCCCTTCGGGAATTTTGTCGCGGAACTCGTGCAACATGATGCCGCAGGCGATGCTCGTGTAAGCCTTGCCCGTCGAAGCCATGTCCGGATTCGCGTTGCGGCTGGCGCGCCCGACATACTTCTCGAACACCAGCCAGCCATTGCGCACCACGATCAACCCGGCGTTCTGCGTGCAACGCTGCGTGAATTCCCACGCCTGCTCCAACCGCGGCAAATCCATCGCGGCGCGTTCGCGGATTTGCGTGGCGTTAGTCGCGGTGCGCCAACCGCCCGCGCTGTCGGGTGGAGGGAAATGATCCGCCGCGCGCGCAAACGGTAGCCAGAGGAAAACCAAAATGAAAACGAAACGCATGAACGAGTTTAGCAGGCGGTTCGAGGCCGGCAAGCCCCGGTGGATGCTAGTCCTTCCTCAGTTCCTGCAACAGACTGAGCGTCTCCCGGATCAGGACTTCATCGGCTCCGGGCGCGAAGTGGCTGCTCTGCACTTCATAACCGCCGTCGGGATAACTCGAGGTCGTGGGGAGGTATCCGGCGGCGCCATTGCAATGGGTGAACACGAACGTGTAGCCGAACGGCGATTTTTCTTTCACCGCTTTACCGATTTCATTGAAGACCTCGCCGCCCCAGCCAACGAAGGCTATGTCACCCAGTCTCGCGGCCGTGATGAGCATCGAAGCCGTCGCGCCCGTCTCGGATTCATCGTCGCCGCTTTTGCCAGGAACAGTGATGGTCTCCGAAGCGGTCCTGATGGTTGTGTTGGTGACATTCGTCCGGATTCCATCAGCGACATGAACGACCTCTTCGCCCAGGAGTGTCCCCAACAGGATCGGTTCGGGGATCCATCCGTTGTTGGTCTTGAACCCGGAAAGAACCCGGTACCACGGATCGATGTTGCCGGAGGCTCCGGCGAATCCCGTGCTGATCGCTCCCGAGCCATAATAATTCTCGATGAACCGGGCTGCCAACCCGTGCACATCGCCGCTGACGCTGTTGTTTCCCGGTCCAAGCGATGTGCTGTGAGTGTCATGGGCAAAGATAAGACCGGCGATGCCTGATTCGCCCGGACGAACCAATCGAAGCACCTGAACTTCGCGATCGGTCATGAGTGCCGGGTTGCGGCCAAGGATCACCTTGGGCTTGCCCTCCTTGTCGGTCACCACCTCACGCCGGTTGGCGCCGACCGGCGATGAGCCCGATCCAACCCCCGCCTCGACCGGACCGAGGTTCGCGATTGCCCGACTCACCACGTCCACCAGTCTGCCTTCCAGCCATTGAGTATATTGCACATTGTTCGTGTGACTCTTCGGGCTCTCCAATCCCAGGGCCGGCGCGCTGTGAGTGTGGGTGGCGCACAGGAACAATTCCGACGGCTTCAATCCGCTCGCCTTCAGCACCGCGCTCCTCAACGGTTCAGCCGTTGAATTGTAAAACCCGCAATTCTCAACCGCCACCAGCACCAGCCGCTGATCACCATGCTCGAACGCGACGGCCCGCGCAAAAAGCGGATCGTGAACCTCGCGGGAAAGTTCCTTGCGACTGGCATAACCTGCCAGCATCACCGGCTGCGTGGGTGTGATGTCGATTCTGGCCAGACCCGCCCGCAATCCGTCCGCCAGCGCCGGCGCCGCGACCGGACCGGAGAGCAGACTCAAGGACAACAAGCAAAGCCGAATCGAAAGCCGGAGATTCGCGGGTCTCATCAACAAAAGATAACGGGCTTAACAGGTGATTTACAAGACCCGCGCAAAGCTCATCGCGGCGATGGCAACGGACGGCGCAACTGCGGAATTGGCGCGTGCGCAAATCGGCTGAGTGTTGTTAACTCTTCTGCCAATCTCATGCGTCGCCTCATTTTAGTTTTAAGTCTGCTAACCGCGGAACTCCATGCGGGTGACGCGCCGGTCGCGCCTCGACTCGTCGGAAACTGGTGGACCGTGACCACCGATCCCGATCTCGGGTCGCTCACCACGACGAACCAGCAACCGGTTGATTTCGCCATCTGGCAGGCGGCGGATGGCACGTGGCAACTCTGGTCATGCATTCGCGGCACCAGGGAACCCGGCAACACGCGACTGTTCCATCGTTGGGAAGGGGCGAAGCTCACCGACACGAACTGGACGCCGCGCGGCATCGCGCTGCACGCCGACCCCGCGCTCGGCGAGACACCGGGCGGTTTGCAGGCACCTTACGTGCTCCGCCATGACGGCAGGTTCTGGATGTTTTACGGTGACTGGGTAAACATCTGTCTCGCGACCAGCATGGACGGCAAAAACTTCACGCGCCAGGGTAATGCCGGCGGAAAACCACAGCTCAATGTCGCCGGGCTGGTTGACCTTCATCGGAACACGCGTGACCCGATGGTCCTGCGCGTCGGTGGCAAATGGCATCTCTACTACACGGCGCATCCGGCGAACAAAGGTTCCGATTATGTCCGCACTTCGGACGACCTGCTCAACTGGGGCGAGGAACGCGCCGTGGCGGCGGGCGGACGCGCAGGTGACGGACCCTACTCGGCCGAATGCCCGTTCGTCGTCGA
>DATNDF010000411.1 GCA_035607015.1 Candidatus Angelobacter sp.
ATCCGCCGAAGTGCTCGCCATCGAAAAGGATCATCGACTGATCGAACTGCTTCGCGAAAGGTTCGCCGAAGCTGGACACCTGACGCTGGCGCGCGACGACGCGCTGGACTATGTGCGGTCGAAGCAGCGCAATTGGTCTGACTGGAAACTGGTGGCCAACCTCCCCTACTCGGTCGCCTCACCCATTCTGGTCGAACTGGCGCAGGCAACGGGTTGTCCGGAACGCATCGTGGCAACGCTTCAACTCGAAGTCGTGCAGCGGCTGATGGCGAAGCCCGGGGACAAGGACTACGGTGTTTTGACGCTGCTCGTTCAGCTTCGTTACGAACCCCACGAATGGTTCAAGATTCCCGCGAGTTGCTTCTTCCCCGCCCCGGATGTGGATTCAGCGTGCGTCACTCTGGTCCGGCGCGCGCAGCCGCTGTTGAACGAGGCGGAGGCCGAGACGTTCACGAGAATTGTGAAGCGGGCATTTTCCCAGCGCCGGAAGATGATGTTCAAGTTGCTGAAAGAGGAGTGGCCGGAGGAAGGATTAGCACGCGCCTTCGAACGATTCAGTTTTTCGCATCAGGCCCGAGCAGAAACGATCGGCCTTCACCAGTTCGTAGAACTCGCGTGCGATCTCCACCATTATGAATGAAGAAATCTTCGATGTGGTCAACGACCGCGACGAGGTCGTCGATCAGAAGCCGCGGAGTGAGATTCATCGGCTGAAGTTGAAGCACCGCGCGGTGCACGTGCTGGTGTTCAACTCCAGGGGCGAGCTGTTTCTCCAAAAGCGTTCGATGAAGAAGGATTGCTTTCCGGGCACCTGGGACTCGTCGGCCTCGGGCCATCTCGATTCCGGCGAAAGCTACGACGCTTGCGCGGTGCGCGAGTCAAAGGAAGAACTCGGGCTGAGCCTCGCGCAAACACCCGGGCGCCTGTTCAAGATCGACGCCTGCGCGGAAACCGGTTGGGAATTCATCTGGATTTACCGCTGCCGCTCGGAAGGACCGTTCGTTCTGCATCCGGACGAGATCGATCGTGGCGACTGGTTCACGGTACCGGCGCTGGACCGCTGGCTGGCGGAAAAACCCGGCGAGTTCGCGAGCGGTTTCGTGTTGATCTGGCGGGAGATGATCCGACGACGGCTGGTCGCTGTTCAGGTTTGAGGCCGCGCGTAAACCGCCGTGTCCGACGAGGACTCGAACGCGAACTTGCGCACAGCGCCGCCTTCGCCGAGACCCGCGACAAAATTCAACGTCTCGCGCTGCACGCAGAAATAAACGTCGGCACGCCAGTCCGGGTGGTTGAGCAATCGCTGGCCGTTGCGGGAATGCTTCATCGCGCCGAGAAGATCGGCCTGAAGCAAGGGGTAGATCCGGCGCGCAATTTCAGCCGAGTCAGCGACCTGGCCCGAAGCGTAATAGGGCCAGAGACGTTCGCAGAGCGCGCCCGCGGCAAGCGTATCCTCCAGCGCGGCCTGGTCGTGTGTGCCGCTGCACACCAGAATCAGATGCGTCGGCAATTCGCGCCGAATCCAGTGCGCCACGGCCCGCAGGTTGAGAAATGAGCCGATCAGGACGGTGTCGGCGCGGGCGCAGGCGCGAATCGCGCGCGTGCCATTGGTCGTGGTCATGATGATGGTCTTGCCGCGCACCTTGTCGGCCTGAAACTCGCGCGGGGAATTGCCAAAGTCAAAATCCACGCCGCCGGTCTGGTCGGCGCGAATCCGCGCGCCGTTGCGTTCGCCGGCCAGAAGCGCGTCCGGGCGCTGTTGTCTGACGGCAAGCGCCTCGGCAATTTCTCCCACCGGAATGATGGCCTCGGCGCCATGGGCCAGCGCGGTCATCATCGAGGTGGTCGCGCGCAGGATGTCCAGCACCACACACGCCGTCTGGCTCAAATCGCGTTGAGCCAGCGCGGCGAATTCCGCGGGAGAAAAGAGCACTTCAATGCTTCGGGTCATGTGACCGGCCGCCATTTCATTCCTTCAGTTTTGCGTGGACGCGAGCGTAGTGAAACAAATACTGCTGCGCGTAACCCGCGTACGGGCCGAAATGCGAGGTCGCGAATTTTTGCAGAAGCTGCAACGCGACGCGGCGCCGTGGAAAGTAGAAGTGTTGCAGCGCTTTCATGACCCAGACGTCCACCGGAAAGGCATCCTGGAAACCATACGCAAAGAGCAAAACGCAATCGGCGATCTTTCGACCAACACCCGGCAACCGCATCAATTCGTCGCGCGCGGCTCCGGTGGGCGCTGTCGCGAGCCGACCCAAATCCACTTCGCCTTCCACAATTTTTCGGGCCGCAGCGCGTAGATTGGGCGCACGGAAACCCATTTTGCAAGCCCGCAGTTCGGACTCATCCGCGGCGGCAACGCGTTGCGGCGCGGGGAAGGCGAATGCCGGGCGGCGACCGTCCGGCACCGCCACGGGTTCACCGAAACGTTCGCAAAGCAGGGCGACGATCTGACGAATCTGAACGATTTGCTTCGTGGAGGAAAAAATGAAAGACGCTAGACATTCCCACGGATCCTGCCGCAGCAGACGCAACCCGCGACAGGCGGCCACAGCGGCACGCATCGGTTCATCCCCGGGAAACGTGGCCAGTACGCCGCCCAGACTGATCCCGATCTGCAAATAATCGGCGAGCCAGCGCCAGTCTGTGACCGGGTCTGCGGTCTCGGCGATGATCGCCGCGCCGTCCGCGCGCAGGCGCACCCAGCGCTGGCCGATGACGCCCTCCCAACACCGGTCGCGCAGTTCCCAGCGAAAAACCTGGCCGGACGTCAACGTGGTGGCGAGGTCATAGTCGTGAACAGGAAAAATCGTCCCGCGAGCCGCGCGCGGGGCGTCATCGGAGGCCGCGACATTCGAATATCTGGATCTGGTGGAAGATACGGTCACGGTACTTGATGTCGTGTATCCCCAAATCGGTCACACTCGCAAACTCTTTCTGAATTCTTTCCGGCGGCGGCTGCGGTGTGTGAGCTTCCTGGACAAAAATGGCGTTCTGGCCCTTGCGGTTCCCGTAGCCAGGCCAGAAGTAAAACTGGTTCTCGGGCCGGGCCGATGAACGAAAATAAACGAGCGGATGGTCCGGCACACCAGCCTTGGCCTCGGGAAGGTAAAACGTAATCTGACTCGTGATCCCATAATGGTTCGCGATGATGAAGACCGGCTTTCCTTCCGACAACAGCTTCAAGCGAGCTTCGCCCACCACTCGCGCCATTTCTTTGTAGGCGCGAACCCGGGTCAACGGATCAGGCTTCGGCGAAAGCGGGTGGCCGGTGATTTTGCCGACCAGGTCGGTTTCGTGCGCGACGATGACCACGGCCAGACCGACACCGAGACCGGCAACGAGCCAGCCCTTGACCGCGCGCGCCCCGGCGCGCCAGCGCGAGTCCCAGTGAATCGCCGCGAGGCAGAACGATGGGACGACAGCGACGGCGATCCAGTTCGGAAGGACGCGCGAACGAAAGGCGAGCGCAAAATACAGCAGAAAGACGGGAGCGCCCATGCTGAAGAGATAAATCATAAGCGGATCTCGCCTTTCACGGCGCCAAAAGGCCACGGCTGCCCAGACGGCGCCGACGAAAAAAAATGGGTTCAGCAAACCCGCCTGCGCGGCGAGAAAATCCTGGAGATAGCGCATTGTCGGATGCCATTCTCCGTCCAATCCGCCGCGCTCGCTCAGGTGCGTCATGGTGATCCAGCCGTGCCGGGCATTCCACAGCAGCACCGGCAGTGTGCATACCGCGTTGACCAGAAGCGCAAGATACGGCCCCGGACGCTTCAATTGTGCGCGCGCCGGTTTCCACAAGACGAAAAAGACCGCCCAGCAAAGCCATTGCAATGGCGAGGAATACTTGCTCAAGAAGCCGAGTCCCATCCAAAGCCCCGTCCAGAGCCAGTGTCGCATGGAATCGAGTTGGACGGCGCGCCAGCCGGAGATCATGGCCGCTGTCCAAAACAAAACCGTGAGCGGATCAACGGTCATCAGCGTCGAACCGATCGCCAGCAGGGGGGTGGCCGTTGCCACCATAACCAGCAGCGCGCCGAGTCGCGCGCTGGCTTCACGCGCAAAAAAACGCAGCAACATCACGGACAGTATCGCCGCGATGACGGGCGAGAAAAACCGCACGCCGAATTCGTTGTCACCCCAAAGCCAGGTGCCGAGAAATTGGGTGTAAGCGATGAGCGGCGGTTTGCTGTAATACGAAAGCGCGAGATGTTTCGACCAGAGCCATTGATAAGCCTCGTCCTCGCTAAGTTCGATTTTTCCACTGGCGATATAAGCGAGGCCGACAAACAGCAGCAGCCCGATCAACGCGTAGCCAAAACGCAGCCAGTGTTGGTCAACCGACGATTCCTGGCTGGCGGCCGGCGTTTGTTCAATGTCGGTGTCGGGTGATTCCGCCCGCGAGCCGGGATTTCGGAGCGATGGCAGGCGCTGCCACCAGAGCGGAAACCAGCGCTGTCCAGCCCAGCGCCACGACGCGTCCAGTGCGAAGACGAGGAGCGCGCCGTAGCTCATGCCCAGCAACGCGCCGACGATTACGTCGGTCGGATAATGCACGCCGTTATAGATGCGGGAAAAACCGACCAATGCCGCCAGCGGCAGCATGAAGAACACACTGCGCCGATAATAAACGAACATCACCATCGTTGCGGCGAACCAGTTGGCGGCGTGCGCCGACGGCATGCTGAAACTTCCTCCGCGCCCGACGCGCGTAACCGCATCTGAAATATCGTTGAACGGCCGCAGGCGTCCGACCGCGTGTTTGATGGTGTTGACGATAAGCGGATCGCCGAGGCAAACCGCCAGCACGAGCATGATGAGGCAGATGCGGCCACGAACACCCTCCCGGCAGACCAGAATCGCTGCCGCCAGGATCAACAGCGGAACAAACAGCGAGTTGCCGCTGAAAAATGGCATCGCCCGGTCAAACAACGGATTGCTCAACGTCAGATTGATGAATCGAAACAGCGCGACGTCGAGTGATTGGATCGAAGACATCATCGTTATTGTCATCGGGAGGTGCGGCGATTGCCAAGAACATTAGCGAGGAACGACGATCTGGAGTAAAATAGATCCATGCAAAAACCGATTGACCCGTATTTGTGTATCAGGTTTTGTCTGAAGCTGGAGATCATGCTGCCATTTGTTTTTTTCGATGGTGGCGGCGGGACTTCGGACGCGTTTGGACAAAGCCTGTTCGCGGCAGTGGTTGTGGCCGTCCTGAATAATTGGTTCGAGCACCGCTTATGTACGGTGGAACATTTGAATAAGCGCTTTCTTTTATCGGCGACGTTTACTCCCCTCGTACTGGTCACGTACTCGGGTTTACTCATCTGGTGGAAAACTCATGAAATGTTGCGGAACCCGATAGCCTACTACGGGATTGTCAGAACGTTGCTCGTGACTGGAATCTTAGTGATCGGGTGGCGAACCGCCGCATTGGCCGCAGACGATTCATCCGCCAGAAACAGAAATCGCCGGCTCGAAGCTGCACAAGAGTAACGGAACCGCCCGAGAGAAACTGATCACCTTTCGAACCGATCGTTCAAAAAATCACCAGCGACCGGACCGGAAAGCCCTTCAGCTTTTCGCGCCCCTTGAGAAAACTCAATTCGATCAAAAACCTGATCTCGAGAATCTCCGCACCGGCCTTTCGGACAAGCGCCGCCGCGGCGGCAGCCGTCCCGCCCGTCGCGAGCAGGTCGTCCACCAGCAGCACGCGGCTGCCCGGCTTGAAGGCGTCCACATGAATGGCGATCGTGTTCGAGCCGTATTCCAATTCGTAGCTCTGCTCGAACGTCTTGTACGGCAGCTTGCCTTTTTTGCGCACGGGCACGAAGCCCGCGCCCAATTTATGCGCGGCCGCGGCCGCAAAAATGAACCCGCGCGCATCAATGCCCACGACGACGTCCACCGAGCCGGGCGGATGGCCAGCGGTCAGCAAATCAACACTGCCACTGAACAGGCGCGCGTCGGCCAGGACGGGCGTGATGTCCTTGAACTGAATTCCCGGCTGTGGAAAATCGGGAACGTTGCGAATGGCGCTTTGCAAGTCGCCGGGAGTCACCTGTGGATCGCTCATAGTTTTTCAAGACGGGCCGGTGTCACTTCTTCACGGCCTCAAGTTTCTCAATCATCTTGCGGAGTTTGGCCAGCGCGATGTTCTGAATCTGCCGGACGCGCTCACGGGTGACCCCGAACTTCTGGCCAACTTCCTCAAGAGTCCTTTCGCTGCCGCCATCCAGACCGAAGCGGTACCGAAGAATTGTCGCTTCGCGCGGGTCGAGGGTCGTCACCATTTCCTGCAACATCGAGCTGACGGTTTTTTCCTCCAGT
>DATNDF010000412.1 GCA_035607015.1 Candidatus Angelobacter sp.
GGTTGCGACGCGAGGCCGATGCGCCCGGCCAATTGTTCCGGCTCCTGGTCGGCGATGGTCGCCGCGTGAAGCACCACCACGCCCCCGCCGCGCCCGAGATACTCGTCCAACTGCCGATAACGCTCCGCGCTCCAATCATGGTTCCAGCAATAAAACACGATGGCATTCGCGGACTGGAACTGCTCCTCGCTCGGCCATTCCCAGGCGGCCGTGGCGGTGACGTTCGTGGCTCCCGATGAGAAGAGGTGAAGCCAGTTCGTTTGCCAGGCGGGGTAATCGTGTTGACCGGGGCCGTGGTCCTGCTTGGAAGCGACCAGCACGATTTCCAATTTCCGATTATCGGTCTGCGATTGATGAGCTTCACCGGCGGCCAGCGCCGCTTCAATCTCGGCGCTCCCGCGCTTCGGCGGCTCACTGAGCAGGAACGTCAGCAAATCGCGAACCTGTTCCTCCTTCAGCGTGTCAATCAAACCTGTCGGCATCAGCGAAACGGAGCCGGGACGCATCTCCTTCACGTCGGTTGGATGAAACCGGGTCTCCTTGCCGTCCGCGCCGATCAGTTTGATCAAGGCGTCGTCCTGCGCGCGGATGAAACCGGTCAATTCGCCGCCGTCATTCAATGTGACGTTGTAAGCGACGTAATCGGGATTGATCGAAGCGCTCGGCTCTTTGATGTCGCGCAGCACACTCGCCGCGTCGCGTGAAACCAGATTGCTCAGGTCCGGCCCGATTGTCGCGCCTTCACCGCGAATCCGATGGCAGGTCGAGCATTTCAATTGGTCACCAAAGAATAAGCCCCGTCCGCTTTCGAAGTCGCCGCCCGTAAGTTCGGGCTTTTCAGTGGGTGCAGTCACGATAGCGGTCAGCGGAGGAGACCAGTGCGGACGAAAACTGGAAAGCGGCAAGACACGCCATCTGGAGTCATTTATTACTTTGTAAACAATTGAGATAGAAAGTTTGCCCTTCGCAACAAGAACAGTGAAGCTATCGGCCATCCGCCGAAACATATCTGCGTCAAATTCCAAAGAGTATGCCCCATTGGTTGCCACGTGCGCTTTGATGTCGCGAGTTGGATTACTTGCAAAATCAAATGGTTGCCGAGCGGAAAATTGGAGCCTTTCCGCATTCGGCGGGATCAACAATTTGAATGACGCGAAAAACCAGTCCGTACTCTTTCCTTTTATTTGAGACGCGCCAAGCAACTGGTCAATGGAAGAGCCAAAGAGATCGGATGCGATTGAGAGATTCGGACTTGGGGACCAAAGGTTAAAGACCTCGTTTGGATCAAGCCATTCATTTCCGACTAAAGTCCTGATCCTCTGAGAGACGGAATCGGGCAGTTTGTTAAGCAAAGAGTCTTTAACCAAACCTAAACTCGTACCACTCAAATCATAATCCACGTCTAAGGTATGGCCGTCTCCGCTCGCTCTCTTCACCTTCACGCCTGGGATTGTCAGCGCATAGGTCACCGCCTGCGGGTGCGGTTCGGTGGTGAGCGCGAGCGTCTGGTTGTCGTCCTCCAGTTTCGCCGCCAGAATTTTCAACGTTCCGCGCGGTGCGGCTTCCTGCTGCTTGACCACCTGATACGGCGGCTTGAGAACTTCATAGCGTTCGGCGGCGCGAACGTATTCGCCAAATTCGATTTGTCGTCCAACGATCGCGTTGGTGACGGATGGGTCGAGTGGTTTATCAAACGCCACACGGGCTTCCGTCGGGCCAGCCGCCCAGGCCATGACCGGTTGTGGCGCCTTCGGGTCGGTGTAGGAAATTTTGAAAATCTTGCCCTCGCCCTTCGGCCCGGTGCCCCAATCGGGCAATCCACTGTGACAGCAAACGTAAAGGTCGCCCCTGGGAGAAATCGCGAGGTCCATCGTCAACATGCTCAGACGTGCAATCAGAAATTCCCTGCCCACATATCCGTGCGGCGTCTTCACAAGCCGCACTCGCCAGATTTTCCCGCGCGATTCGCCGGCGACGAACGCGTCGCCCTCCCACCATTTCGGACCGAACAATCCCTGGGCAGGCGAAACCGGCAAAGCTGGTTTCAGATTTCGGAGTCCGGATTTCAGATTCATCGGCGCGTGCGGTTCATTGAACACAAGACCGCAGGTGGACTCGTGCTGCGGGCCGAACGCGACGACCGGCGGTTCGCTCACTAGATTCGGCAGCCATTTCTCGTGGCGCGGTGGGAAGCCGTAGTTGCGGCCCGGAATGATGTGGTTCAATTCATCGAGAGGATTGCCGTTCGGCATCCACGTTTCGCCTTCCTGATCGGTGTTGAACAGATCGCCGGCCTTGTTAAACGCGAGCGTGTATGGCACACGAATGCCCGTCGCGATTGTTTCGAGTTTCTTCGTTGCGGGCGACCACTTCTGAATCGTGCCGCGTTGGGATTGAATGTCGTAAAGCGACACCGTTTCCTCCGGATCACCGCCCTTGTCGCCGCGCGCTTCCAGCCAGGCGCGTTCTTCGGGTTTCAAATCCTTTCGCTTCCGCAGCCGGTAAGCATTCGAATAATCCGCCACCAGCAGGCCGAAATACACGTTCCCCTCTTTGTCGAGCGTCACCGCCGTGGCGTCCACACCGCCGGAGCCGACGTCCGTGGGCGGCCAGCCGCTGGCAATGATCTCTTCCCTGTCCGCCTTGCCATCGCCGTCCGTGTCGCGCAAGAGCGAAACCTTCCCGTGAGACGACACGTAAAGTCCCCTGGTGGACCACGTCATGCCGACGGGAACGCTAAGGGTCGCCTTGTCCCAGAAGACTTCCGCCGTGTCTTCAAGACCATCGCCGTCCGTGTCGCGCAGTAAAAAAATGCGCCCATCGTAGCCGAGCGCGGTCAGCCGGCCGTCGGGCGCAAAGCGAAGATTGTTGATGTTGGAAAGCCTGACCGGCAATTCGCGCACGGTAAAACCCGGCGCCAGCATGTGGACGATGGGTTCGGCGGGCCAGGCAGCGACGAAGGAAAAAAACGCCGCGGCCGACGAGGCAAGTAACGCGGGGAGGCGCATGACAACAGCCTAACCTCCAACGGACGCCTGACGCGAGCGGGATTTGTCAGTGGCGGCGCGCGGGAGCAGCGTGGCTCCATCCTGCCATGAACTTTCCACAAGGATTGAGCGGCTGACGTCCGGCACGCCGCGTTCGTTTCGCTGGATCATGCTGACCAGGAAATCCACCGCCGTGGCGCCGACTGCCTTGTTGTTTTGGTTGATGCCGGCGAAGCGGCCGATGGACTCGGGGCAGTTCAGGTGGAGGAACCCGACATCGTTCGGAACGCGCGCGCCGATTTGCCTCAGCCATTTCACGATTTCCTCGTGCTGGCTGACGACAACCTCCGGACGATTCTGTTCGTACCATTCCGCAAACTTCGTGATCTGCCAGTCACGATCCTTCAACAACAGGAGCGGCACCTGGTCGTCCGGTTTGAATCCGCGCTGCTCTGCGAGGAATGAACCCACCCAATGATGCTCGACCCGCTCGTCGTAACTCGCGCGCAGGGCCAGACCAATCCGGTGATAGCCAAGCCTTCGCAGCCGTCGCATGGTCATGCGCATTGACCGGAACTGATGGTTTGCCGCGCGATGAAGTGATGGCCGCGCCAGCGAGTAGCCGATGGCGACCGCGGCGAACCTGTTCCAGTCCAGTCGCAGATGACCCTGCGCCACGGGCAGCGGGGCGATGATCATGCCGGGTACGTTACGGTGGTAAAGGACCTGGCTCATCCGGTGCGAGGTCATCCCGGGTTCACGCAACCAAAACTCCTCCAGGTTGTATCCATGGCGGCGGGCCTGGGCGGAAGCGCCCTCGAAGAAATCCACGTAGATTTTCGAACTCCGCCACCCGTTACGCTTGGAGAAGTTGGTAATATAGGCCAGCGACAAATTCAATCGCAGGGGTTTGGCGGAGCGCCGCAATTTCATCAGTGTCGCGATCAAGGGATGTGGCCGGTAACCGAGCCGCCGCGCGATTTCCTCGATTTTTTCGCGCGTCGTCGCGGCGACGTTGTGCTGATTGCGCAGGACGCGGGAAACCGTCATCACGCTGACCCCGGCCTGACGTGCGATATCCTTTAAAGTGGCTGATGCTTCCGCTGCCATTGTGCGTTATGAATTAATTGCAGATCCTGAGTGGTCGGACTGTTCCATCGACACTGAACGTTGGACTGAGCGCCGGACAGACAGGTTTCCATTGAAAACAAAGGACCGGTCTCCTGCCGTGCATGGTGCCTCTTGCTCATCTGTGACCGTCAGCTCAGTCGCCGAGATCGATTGTCACATGCCTGTGCGAAGAGTATGCGCCGCACGGCCCGGTGCAACTCCGTTGCTCAAGTGAGTTTCCGCAGGTCTCCGTCATTCAAGACCGTCCTGTTACGATTAACATTCCAACGCGCTTTTCAAGCTTCGGACAGCACGCCTATACATCTGGACAATTCGGGAATAACATTGGAATCGTCGTTTTGCTTTAACTGTGATGTTTTTTGTACCTGGTGATCAAGGAACCCACGAACGCCGGAATCGGATGGCGTGACTGTTCTTCTTGTCCGGCAGGTTTCCAAAACTATTCGTTATGAAAACAAATACTCGTCCGACTCGTTTGCTGGCAACGCTTTTTGCGGGAGCCGCCCTGGTTGGTTTTGCCTCACACACACGCGCAGGGACTTTTTCGACTGATTTCGAT
This sequence comes from Candidatus Angelobacter sp., assembly GCA_035607015.1. NCBI lineage: Bacteria > Pseudomonadati > Acidobacteriota > Terriglobia > Candidatus Angelobacter > Candidatus Angelobacter sp. Next base: position 4,678 of record DATNDF010000412.1, read on the forward strand.
GCTGGTGTCCCGGTCGGCGCGACATTAAACGGGGCCGCGCTTGGTTACGACATGAGCAGCGGCGGTGTAAGCAACACCCCCTGCCTCCAGCTGACTCAGAACGTCGGCAGCCAGACTAGCTGGCTGGTTCTTGACGATTTTGATGGTGGACAACCAATCCGATCCCTGGATGCCACCTGGAAAATGTATATCGGCGGCAATGGTACGGCCACGCCGGCAGATGGCGTCAGCTTTGTGTATGGCGTTTTCACCCCCAACCCACCCGCGGCATTCGCAGAGGAGGGTCCGGCCGTCGGCGCGATGCACGGTTTGACCATTTCATTTGACACGTTCAACAACGGGAACAATGAAGCCCCCGCGATCGACCTGAAATGGGATGGGAACACGGTCAGGACCACTGTCGTACCAATTACCACCCTTATTCCCACCGTCAACACGACCAACACAAACTATCTGACGGTGCATGTCAGTGTGAGCGCGAGTGGCAATGTCAATGTGGATTACAACGGCCAGGTCATTTACACGAACGTTACGATCTACACCCCCATGCTCGGGGCTCAATTCGGATTCGGAGCACGAACCGGCGGATCGTTCGAGAATTGCTTCATCGACAATCTGAGCATCACCACCACCGTTGCCACGACGCCTTACGTGTTGTCCTCAACACCAACGGGCACGAACGGGCCGGCGTCCGGCACCGTCCGGGTTGTGATTGCCGACGGCGTCACACACGTCAACACCAACAGCAGCAGTTTGCAGCTGGTCTATAATGGAGCGGGCGTCACGCCGAACGTTGCCCAGCCCGGGGATGGTACGACGGTCATCACCTACACGCCGCCGCCTTTATTGGCCGTTGGTTCGACCAACACGTTCAGTGTGATTTATGGCGACGATGGCACCCCGCAGACCATTTCAACCAATACTTACAGTTTCGTTGTCGGACCTTACACCACCATCCCGGCGAGTTACGCGGTCACCGGCGTCGATACCGCGCAGCCAGGTTTCAAAATGCGCGTTTATCAAACGGGCCTGACTCCAGCGGGTGGCGCTACCCGGGTGCCTGGAGACGGCAACTTTACCTACAATGCCGAACGCTCACTCGCTTTGGGTTTCCTTGATCCGAACAATCCGGGACAACCTTACGCGAATGGCGCGGACCTCACCGCCGCCACCAATAACGGTTACTTCGTCATCCCCGACTTCATCAACTTGAACACCGCCGCAGGTGGTGGCCTAGATATTGGCAATTTCCAAGACATCAGCACTCCATCGTTCCCGGACCAACCAGTCCCTGGAATCACAATTGGCGTGAACGATGCGTGGTACGTCACCGAAACTGAGATGTATCTCCAGCTAAAGGCTGGCTTTTACAGATTTGGCGTCAATAGTGACGATGGCTTCAGGTTTTCGACAGCCCCGGCCGCCGGAGACGTCCTCGGCATAACTTTGGGGCAGTTCAGTGGAGGACGAGGCAGTTCGGACACCACATTCGATGTCGTGGTGCCGCAGGACGGCGTTTTCCCTTTCCGGTTGGCTTACTGGCAGGGAACCGGTGGTGCAAATGTTGAACTCTTTACCACCGATCTTGCCGCCGGGAAGAAATATCTGGTGAATGATGCCGTGAATCCGGCCACGCCAATTCTTGCGTACCACGAAAGCACCGTGACCCGGCCTTACGTCGCCCGCGTCCTTCCGGTCGCCGGCCATCCTTGGGCTTTGGCGGATGACAATATTCTTGTGGAGCTGGTTGACGGCACGATTCCCGTCAACAGTGGTTCAATCAGCCTGACCGTGAACGGGCAGGCGGTAAACAACATCACCAAAACCGGCACCACGAACACCATCCTGAGGGCCGGATCGGTCGCCAACCTTCTGCCTCCCGGCCAGAATAATCTGACATTGATCTACAGTTATACGGAACAGGCGAACACCGTATCCATCACCAACAACTGGAGTTTCTCGGTGGTTCCCTACGGTGTCATTCCCGCCGGGAACAAGGTTCCGCTTGCGCAAATAACGACAACCGACATCGGCTTCAAAGCCCGGGTCAATCAAATCGACCGCTCCGGAGACGCAAGTCAGGGCAACGGTGCGCGGCTGCCTAATGTAGGCGATCAAAACCGCATGCCTCGTCCCGAAATGCAATTGTTTGGAGGCGACATCAACCCCACGAACGGCACGGCCTATCCCAACCTGGCCGACCTGACTGCGGCTGACGTGAACGGGATTTTTGACATAACGGACCCGCTCAACTTCAACTCCAATCCCGCGGGTGGCAACACGGGCATTTTCCAGGGAGCCACTGACCTGCCCATGCCCGGCCTGCCCGGCGGTGGATCATCTGTCACCGGGGGCATTAAGGGAATTGAGAACTATGTGGGCGAGTTCACGACGTATTTGGATCTCAAGGCTGGAGTCTATCTCTGGGCCGTAAACAGTGACGACGGTTTCGTTGCGATTTCGGCTCCAGACCCGCACGATACCCTCGGCACCCTGCTTGGCTACGCCAATGTCGGCCGAGGCAATGCCAACCCACTTCCCAGCCCGGGAGCGCCGAACAGCTACATTCCCACCCCCGGCACGAGCCAGAATAACTTTGCATTCGGCGTTGTGGTGCCGGAGGACGGCATCTATCCCATGCGGCTCCTTTATTGGCAGGGTGGCGGTGGCGTGAATCTGGAATTTCTATCGATTGACAGGAATTCCGGAATACAGTCGCTGGTCAACAATACCGCCAACGATTCCTTGTCGATCCCGGCTTATCGCACCTATACGGGCCCTGCCAGACCGTGGGTGAAGTTTTCGGTATCGCCGACGCCGTGGGACAACCGAGTCCAGCAGGCCGGTCCGGGTTTGATCAAGGCGTATGGCCGGACAGTTGCCAACACGGGTGGAAACGATCTGGTTAATGACGCCGATACCCGACGCCCTTGGGCTGACGTAGGAATTGGAGGCGTGGTGGCAAACGGCGTTGGTGACGCATCACTCGGCCTCCTGGTGAACGGCGCACCGGTAACGCCAACTTTCACGACGAATGGTTCAGACGTTACAGTCAGCTATCGACCGAATCCACCGCTGCCGGCCGGTTCAACCAACACGGCAGGCTTGATCTATGGAGGAACCACAAACTCGTGGAAGTTTATCGTGCAGACCTACACCAACCTGAACGCCAGCGACGCGATACCGGCCAGTCAGGCGGACCCCGGTTCCGTCGGCTTCCGGGTAAAAATGACCGAGGTTGCGAGCATACCGGCGGGCTTTACGCAAAACTCCGCCGCCCGCGCCGAAGCTCAACTGGCAGGCACATTAGGTCTTCCGGACATATCATTGCCAGGTCCGGGCCCGAACGGCACGTATATCTACACGAACATCCTCAACTGGAATAACAACGTGAACCCAAACCATACCGGGGTTCAACTTGGGAACTTTCAGCGCAACGTCTATGGAGCCGGCTGGCCCTATGGCGACCACCCGGATGAGCCGATTCCCGGAGTCCCAAACACCACCACAAACTCTGCAAACGCCTTTACGGACGACCTTGCGGCGGAAATCTTCGCCTATTTGAACTTCCCGACTGCGGGTTATTACAGGTTCGGCGTGAATAGCGACGACGGATTCAAGTTGCAGGTCGGGACACCCGGTCAAACCAACGGCACCGTTATCTTTACCACCGACGTGGGCAAGGGCGCGTCTGACATTCCGTTCTCCTTTACCGTACCACAAGCCGGTCTGTACCCGATGCGCCTGGTGTATTACAACGGGGGCGGCGGAGCGGCCCTCGAGTTCTTCTCCTACGACGACACCGGGAACAAAATCGCCATTAACGATTCAACCAATCCGAACGCGATCAAAGCGTACTACAGCCTCACTTCCGTGGGACAACTCCAGTTCACGAGCGTGACTGCGAGCGGAGGGAACCTCACCCTGAACTGGAGCAGCACCGGCGCGGTAACGCTGCAACACGCGACGGCGCTGACCGGCAATCCGAATGATTGGTCAGACATCGTGACCAATACGTCGGTCAACACTCTTACTTTGCCGGTGGGTCCCGGTAACGAGTTCTTCCGACTCAAGCAATAGTTCAAGGCGATTCAATGAGAGACCGGATCTTATGCTCCGGTCTCTTTTCTTTTACCACGGCCTGTCCGGTTTCAAATCGCTTTGAAATCAATCGAGCGTCCCCTATCGTTGGAAAACGCCCGAATGAACGACCGTTTGACAACGTTCAAAAGTTTGATCCAGACATCGGACTTGCCCGGTCTCGGCCCGACACCGCGGACCGGACGCCTGCCCCTGTTGGAATTGAACGGGAAAATCGAACGCTTCCTCGCGGACGCGAAACTGCCCGCGGCGCTTCACGCTTCCATTCGCTCCGCGGCCCTGCTCTGGCATGATTATCTGGATGAGTCCCACGCGATTTCCCAGGACATCCACACCGCCGATGGCAGTTTTCTCCACGGCATAATGCACAGGCGCGAACCGGACTATAGCAACGCCAAATACTGGTTTCGGCGGGTCGGCGAACATGACTGTTTCGCTGATCTCGCCAGGCAGGCCACCCGCCGCCTTGAGGCGGACGGTGAAATGGAATTGGCGGCGAAGCTCGCGCCGCGGGGCGAGTGGGACCCATTTGCTTTCGTGGACGCGTGCGCGCAAGCGACAAACCTGCCTTCGCTGCGCCCAGTGATTCCAACTTTGGTGGCGGTACAGGAAATTGAGTTCGACTGCCTGATGCGGCATTTGCTGGCAACATAACACCGCGCCGACCTACTTCTGTGCGTCTTCCAGCGCGTTTACCAGACCGCCAATGGTGTGCTCTGTTGCCTCGATCGTTGGCTTGAATCCCAACGCCGCAAGCGCCTTGCTGGTTTCCGGTCCGATCGAAGCCGTCCGCGTCTCCGGAAATTTCTTCAACAGCGCGGGCAGGTTGAAACGGGCGTGAAAGTTCTCGACGGTCGAACTGCTGGTAAAAGTGATCCAGTCCGCGCCTTCCTCCAACAGACGGGCTGCCGCGCCGGTTAGATCATCAGTTTCCAGGACGGTTCGATAGCAGGCGATGTCGTCCACGATGGCGCCCCTTTCTTCGAGCAGCTCTGGCAGATCGGCGCTGGCCACTTCGGCACGGAGCAGGAGGACGCGAAGATTTTCGACACTCTCGAATTCCGCCAGCGCCCCGGCTATTTTTGCAGCGATATATTCCTCCGGCATCAGATCAACCTGAAGGTGGAATTCGCGCACTTTGGCGGCCGTGGCCGGTCCGACCGCGGCGATCCGCACACCTCCAATGTCGCGCACGTCCTGAAATCTTTTGAAAAAGAAATCGAAGAACGAAGCAACGCCGCTGGGACTGGTGAACACCAGCCAGTCATAGGCGTTCAAACCGGCGAGCGCTTCATTCAATGGCCCTCCGTCGCGCGGCGGCACAATCCTGATTGTCGGGATTTCCAGGACCTCCGCCCCGCGCTCAAGCAGCTCCCGCGAAAGCCGGCCCGCCTGCTCGCGCGTGCGGGTCACCACGACACGCTGCCCGAACAGCGGGCGATGCTCGAACCAGTTGAGTTTCGCGCGCAATTTGACCACGTCGCCAATCACCGCCACGGCCGGCGCCGATATTTTTTCACGGGCCGCCACGCCCGCGATGGTGGCAAGCGTGCCTTCGACGGACCGCTGCCGGCCGGTGGTCCCCCAGCGCACCATCGCCACCGGCGTTTCTTTCGACATCCCGTGAGCGACGAACAGTTCCGCAATCTCACCAATGCGACCGGTGCCCATCATGATGACCTTGGTCCCGGGAATCCTGGCGATTCTCTCCCAATCCACGGCGCCCGCCTCCTTTGTCGGATCTTCATGCCCCGTGATCACTGTGAAACTGGAACAATGCTCGCGGTGGGTCAGTGGCACACCGGCGTAGTTCGGCGCCGCCACCGCCGACGAAATACCGGGCACGACCTCAAACGGTATTCTTGCCGCGACAAGTTCCTCGGCTTCCTCACCGCCACGACCGAAAATGTAGGGATCGCCGCCCTTGAGCCGGACCACCGTCTTGCCGGCCTTCGCCCGGGCGACCAGCAGTTGGTTCAATTCGGCCTGCGGTATGGCGTGGTTCTTGGCGCGTTTACCTCCGAAAATTATCTCCGCCGTCCTCGGGGCGAGGCGCAGCAAGTCGGGATTGACCAGAGCGTCATAAACCACCACGTCAGCGCGCCCAAGCAGTTCGGCGCCGCGCAATGTGAGCAGTCCGGCGTCACCCGGTCCCGCGCCCACCAGATAAACCATGCCCTTTGCCCTCTTCATGGGCGCACACTCTAGGCATCCGCCGGACTTACGGCAATAAAACACAGGGAGCAAACATCAAACGCGAATCTGTCGGACATTGTCAAAGCCGGCGGACATTTGTAGGACCGGTTTCACCAACTGCCCGGCCCGACGCGGGTCCGACCATCAAACTGCGGAGTCTGCCGGTGTCCGGGATCGCGAGAAGGCTCGCCCGACGTATGAAATCATTTCTGTCGTTTATGCGTTGTTCGACGTTTCAAAACGTGCGGACCACCCGACACGCGGGCGGTGTCATACTTCTTTCGTGTGCAATTATTCTTCTGTCCGACCTGCGGGCGTTGGGTGGCCAGCTTACCAATGTTGAAACTGTTTTCCTCATTGTCATGGAAAATCACGACTGGGCCTCCGTCTATGGCAATACCGATTGTGCCTGCATCAACGAAACGCTGCTGCCCATGGCCTCACATGCCGAGCAATACTTCACGCCGTCAGGTCTGCATCCAAGCGAACCGAACTATCTCTGGCTGGAAGCCGGCACCAATTTCGGCATCTTCAACGACGCCCTCCCGGCGGAGAATCGCATCAGCACGCCGAACCATCTTACCTCATTGCTCGAACATGCGGGCGTCTCCTGGAAAACCTATCAGGAAAGCCTTGACGCCGGGGACAGCCCGCTCACCGACCATTCCCCTTATGTGGCGCGGCACGATCCTTTCGTTTTTTTCGACGACATCGCGACCAATGACGCGCGTCGCGCCAGCCATGTGCGTCCGTATTCGGAACTGGCCTCCGATCTGCAACAGGGGACCGTCGCGCGCTACAACTTTATTGTGCCCAACATCACGAACGACATGCACAGTCTGGCCTCCGGCGGTCACAGTTTGCAAAAGCAGGGTGACGACTGGCTCGCGCGCGAAACTCCCATGATTCTGTCCTCGGAGAACTACGCCAAAAACGGAGCGCTCTTTATTCTTTGGGACGAGGGCGACAACGAGACAAGCGACGGTCCGATCGGCTTGATTCTGCTTTCGCCGCTCGCCAAAGGAAGAGGCTACGCGAGCAACATCCGTTACACACACAGCTCGTTGTTGCGCACGCTGCAGGAAATCTTCGACGTCCGGCCGTTCCTGGGCGACGCGGCCGACGCCACGGATCTGGACGATTTGTTCGCGGACGACCAACCTCTCGCGGTTTCACTCCATTTTACAAACGATCTGCCGCAGCTGACGTTCACCGGACTCACCACAGGCAAGACGAACAAGATTCAAATCTCCACCAATCTGTTCGACTGGCTCACCCTCAGCACCAACATAATGACATCCAATTCACTGAGTTTCATCGATGTGACGGCAACGAACGACAGCCGGCGTTTCTATCGCGTCTTGGAATTTCGTTGAGAATATGATTGGCTCCCCACGAAGTTCATTGCATGAAATCCGGGCACACATTCCGGCTCCGCCTTCCGGCGGTTGGTCTGATCTGCTGCACGTCTCTCTTCCCTGCGGGCGTCGTTGCGACTACGCTGACCAACGTTCAAACCGCTTTTCTCATCCTGATGGAAAACGCGAACTGGACGGCTCTGAAAGGCAGTGCTTCAGCCCCTTACATCAACAACACGCTGCTTCCTATGTCGTCGTACTGCGAGCAGTATTACACTCCGCCCGGCCTGCCCGGCAGCCTTCCCAATTACCTTTGGCTCGAAGCCGGCACCAACTTCGGCGTGCTCGACAGCAACGATCCCAGCGCGCACACATTCGGTTCCACCAACCATCTGGTCACCCTGCTGGCCAGCGCCGGCATTTCCTGGAAGGCCTACCAGGAGAACATCAGCGGCACAAACTGCCCGACCTCCAGCAGCGGCCTTTATGCCGCCTACCACAATCCGTTCGTTTATTTCGATGACGTTATCTCAGGCGCAAACGATTGCCTTGCGCACATCCGTCCGTTCGCTGAACTCTCCTCCGATCTGACCAACAACACCGTCGCCCGCTACAACTTCATCACGCCAAATCTCTGCGACGACATGCACAACTCTTCCGGTTGCGCAACCTCCGACCGCATTCGAAACGGCGACAACTGGCTCGCTGCCGCGCTTCCTCAAATCCTCGCCTCGTCCGCTTACCAGAACAATG
>DATNDF010000413.1 GCA_035607015.1 Candidatus Angelobacter sp.
CCCCGGCCCGACCCACAACCCGTTTCCATAACCCGGGAGCTCGAATCGATTGGTTGCCGACGCTTCGACTCTCTCCCACTTCTGGGCATCGATCGAGATCAAGTATGTGGTGTCGGGCTGAAGCTGGTAGGGATTGACGTAACCGGATTGCTCCCGGAGGAAGAATAGTCCTCCGGCGAATGTTACCGGCGACTCAAAATCGGGGAGCCTGCCGACAACTTCGCGCCAGGTCCGGCCTTCCTTTGACGAGATTAGATAGTTGTGCAGATCGTACGTCAGACCGTGAGCAATCCCGACGGCACCATTTGGGCCGACCGTTAGCGAGGAGACGTTGCCCATATACGGTTCGTTTACGACGTTGCCAAGCTGCGAGGTCCACAAAGCTCCATCGGGCGACACGAGGTAAGTACCCGGGGCTATCGATGGGCTGCCGTAAGTCGCCATGAAGTGATCGAAGACGTATGCCACGGACATAATCCCTATGCCGCTGTATCCTTCCGAGGCGTACCCCGGTGTCCACTGGACGCCGTCGGTTGAAACGATGGTGGACAGTGCGGTTGTACCTGCCACAAAACGACCCGCTCCGTAGGTCACGCACGAAATCTGTCCGGCGACTGCAACATCCCGGTAGGTCCAAGTAACGCCGTCCTGGGAAACGAGGACTAGCGGTTCCCCAAGAAACCTTGAAATGCCACCAGTCTGGGGATTGCCACCAACGGCAGCGAAGGTGCCGTTTCCCCACGCGACTGCGAGGAGGGGATCGGATCCGGTCGTGCGAAGCGTCCAGATCACGCCGTCAGGCGAGGTTAGGATCGAGGTGTTTTCTCCAACGGCGACGAACAAGTCATTACCCCAAACTGCACCGGTCAGGTTGAAAAAGAAACCGTTCGGTCGGGACGTCCAATTGATCCCGTCCGGCGAGGTTAGAATCTGGCCGAAGTCACCAACCACGACCCATAAACCTTTGCCCCACGCGACCGCCTGCAAGTTGTTTTGTGTGCCGGAATCAACGGTTATCCAGTCGTTTCCGTCGCGAGACACGACTATGGTTCCGAGGTCGCCCACCGCCACGTAGCCGTCAGCGTTTGACCCGACCGCATTCAACCGATTGCCAGTCGGAACCGGGTTTCTCCAATGCCAGGTGTCAAGTGGAGCAGCCAATCCGACCATGGCCAATCCGAGCGGCACCAAAATACAAATGTAGCGCCATAAACCAGTGCGGGCATGAAGACGGAGTTGGGATTCCCACACACTGGCAGAGACCTTCATTGTGACCGGAAGGGTAGCGGCGCTGGCAGCGACTGTCAATCCGGAACACCGGTTCGAGTCATGGAAAAATCACTTCGCCAACTCCGGGGCCCGCGGTAAGTTGCGGGCAAATGACACGTCAAATCATTCCATGGTGCGCGCACGTCGGAAACGTTTTATGGCGCGTTGTGGCGATTACAACTTGCGTGTTGTGGTTCACGCCAACGTTGGCCGCAACGGCTCCCGCACGCTCCTCAATCCCCGTCGAACTGAAACCGGCGCTCGCAAGCATTACGACGAACGGCATCCTTCAACATATCCGTGTGCTTTCTTCGGACGAATTTGAAGGTCGCGCGCCCGGCACGCGGGGTGAGCAGCTCAGTGTGGATTATGTGCAGGCACGATTCAAAGAGTTGGGGCTTGAGCCGGGCAACCCTGACGGCACCTACATTCAGGATGTGCCACTCGTCGGATTCACCGCGCGGCCGACATTCTCGTTTTCAGTCGGCGGCCGGGAGCTGGATTTCAATTTTCCGAACGACCTCGTGATCTGGTCGCGCCGGCTTGTGCCGGAGGTGGTGGTTGAAAACTCCGATCTGGTGTTCGTGGGCTACGGAATCGTCGCGCCGGAATACGGCTGGGACGATTACAAGGATGTTGATGTGCGCGGGAAAACCCTTGTGATGCTCGTCAGCGATCCGCCCGTGCCCGACCCGCATGATCCCTCAAAACTTGACGAGCAAATGTTCAAAGGCAGGGCGATGACGTACTACGGCCGGTGGACCTACAAATACGAAATCGCGACCGCGAAAGGCGCGGCCGCGGCCATCATCGTGCATGAGACCGCGCCCGCCGGATATCCGTGGGAAGTGGTCGTCGGCAGCAACAGCCGGGAGAATTTTGATTTGCAAACCCCGGACCAGAACACGAACCGCGTGGCCGTCGAAGGTTGGGTCACACTTGATGGCGCGCGAAAACTCTGCGCCGCGGGCGGGCACGACTTCGCGGATTTGAAACGGGCGGCGCTCCGGCGCGATTTCCGCCCGATATCACTCGGAGGCCGGGTGAACTTCACAGTGAAAAACACCCTGCGCTCCGTGGCCTCGCGCAGCGTCCTCGCAAAGCTTGCCGGTTCCGACGCGCGCAGAAAGGACGAGTATGTGATCTACACGGCGCACTGGGACCACCTCGGTCGGGATCGCACTCTTCCGGGCGATCAGGTTTACAACGGTGCGGTGGACAACGCGTCCGGCACCTCCGCGCTGCTTGAACTCGCCCGGGCTTTCACCAGAATCGTTCCGAAGCCGCGGCGGTCCATCCTTTTTCTGTCCGTGACCGCTGAGGAAAAGGGACTTCTCGGCTCCAAGTACTACGCTGCTCATCCTCTGTATCCGTTGCAACACACGCTCGCGGACATCAACCTGGACGGCATCAATGTCTGGGGCCGCACCCGGGACCTCAACGTCGTCGGCGTCGGACAATCCACGCTCGAAGATGCGCTCCACCTTTTTACCAGACTGCAAGGACGCGTCGCACTTCCAGAATCCGAGCCGGAGAAGGGGTATTATTACCGCTCGGATCACTTTGAGTTTGCCAAGCAGGGCGTGCCGGGACTGTACTTTCACGAAGGTACGGATTACATCGGCAAGCCGGCCGATTTCGGCAGACGCAAACGCGACGAGTACGTCGCTCGCGACTACCACAAGGTCAGCGACGAGATCAAGCCGGATTGGGATTTGTCGGGCGCGGTGGAAGACCTGCAGCTGCTTCTCGAAGTTGGTTACGCCGTTGCCCAGGACGATGCCTGGCCCGAATGGAAACCCGGATCGGAATTCAAGTCGCGTCGCGAAGAAATGCTGCGCCCCAAGTAGCGACACACGCCATCCTCCGGGCGCGCCAGGCCGTCGCGTAGTCCTGTTCCGGGCCGGCGGTTGCTTCCCTGCCGCGCGAATTCCCGCGCCACACTTTTGCATCGCCAAAGACGCTTGATTTCGCTACATCCTGCCTGCTTATGACGAGAGATCGTACCGCGCCGAAACTGCGCAAGTGGCCGTTCTTCTTAGCCGACGCCATCCTGCTCGGGATGGCATATTTGATTTACTACCAGAGCAACACGCCCATGACGGCCTGGCAGACCTTTTTTTGCACCGCATGCGTATCGCTCGGCGCGCTGCTGGGCGTGTCGCCGTTTCTGCTTGAGTACCGCGCGGCGACGAGATTGAACGAGGCCGATCGGCTTTCGAGCGCTCTCTTGCAGATCGAAAACCTTGAAATCATCGGTCGCCAGATTACCAACGCCACCGCGAGTTGGCAGACCGCGCACGAACACGCGACGAGGAGTGTCGATGCCTCTCGGGAAATCGCCGACGCCATGGCCGGCGAAGCGCGGGCGTTCGGTGAATTCCTGAAAAAGGCGAACGATACCGAGAAAAACCACCTGCGTCTGGAAGTGGAAAAATTGCGACGTGCCGAAAACGAGTGGCTGCAAATTCTGGTCCGGATACTGGACCATGTTTACGCGCTTTACCAGGCTGGCGTCCGCTCGGGCAAGGACAATCTCGTCGAACAACTCGGCCATTTTCAGAACACCTGCCGCGACGTCGCGCGGCGGGTCGGCCTCGTGCCGTTCGTCGCCATCCCGGGTGAACTTTATAACTCCAAAGTTCATCAGGTCGACGGCTCGAACGTCACGCCAGCCGTCGAGGCGCGCGTGGCGGAAACGGTCGCCACCGGATACA
>DATNDF010000414.1 GCA_035607015.1 Candidatus Angelobacter sp.
AACGTTGCCACACGGCTTTGCGACCTGCCGGGCGGGTAGCGATCGTTGAGTTTGTCCCGAACCCCGACCGTGTCACACCGCCGCAAGCCGCCGGATTCAGCCTCGTGATGCTCGCGACCACGCCGGAAGGCGACGCTTACACGTTCGATGAATACGCTGCGATGCTCGCCGAGGCCGGTTTCGAGAACCCGACCGCCCACTCGCTGCCCGCGTCGGTCAATCAGGCGTTGATTGCGGCGAGGAAATAATGAGGGCGTGATGCTTCCCCGGCTGCGCTGTGAATCACGTCGAAGAGTTTCTCCGGACGAATGTCCTGAATCGGTCGCTCTGTTCGTCGGAACGATGAAAACACAACAAAAAGCATGACACCAAACAACACCAATACCGTTCGATTTCACCGAGTGCTCCGCGCCAAGCCGGAACGAATTTACCGCGCGTTCCTCGATCCAGACGCGATGGCCAAATGGCTTCCACCGAACGGATTCACCGGCAAGGTCCACCACCTGGAAGCGAAAGTCGGCGGCACGTATAAGATGTCGTTCACCAACTTCAGCACCGGCAAGAGCCACTCCTTTGGTGGAAAATATCTCGAGCTCAAACCCCACGAGCGGATTCGTTACGACGACAAGTTCGATGATCCGAATCTCCCGGGGGAAATGATCACAACTATTACCTTGAAGCCGGTTTTTTGCGGCACGGAGCTGAACATTACACAAGAGGGAATCCCGGCCATGATTCCCGCCGAGGCGTGTTACCTCGGCTGGCAGGAATCGCTGACGCTGCTGGCAAAGCTCGTCGAAGCGGAGATTCCAGACCAGCCGTGATTCGTGGGGTGTGTGGCAAAGCGGCAGCTTTGCCCTACCGAATCAATTCAAGGTAGGGCGGCGCTTGCTGCGCCACAACGGCTTCTCCGCTGCGTGTCCTAGTTCAGCGAGCTTGAGGACGGTGTTCCAATTCCGCGCGGTGTAGATCACGCCTATCCATTGGTCGAATTTCTCTCTCATCTTACTTGATCCGAACCCATGTGGCGTGTCGATATAGGCAACGCCGTCGATGACCTTGATGTCTTCGCCTTTCACTGCGAAGGCGCGAATGCGCTCGACGTCTTCCGCCTTCGGTGCGCTCTCAAGGAGCGCGGCATGGACCGTGGTCGGCGCATTGGTCGCGGCTTTGGCAAAAGGATTGCGTGCGATCAGATCGTCCCACTCGGTCAGCGTCGGCGCAAAGATGGCCTTGTCGAAAGCAAAATGCTTGCGACAAAGCTCCGCGATCGTGGAGATGATTTGCTTCCGGTTCAGTCGGCCGCGAACGATGGCGTTGCCGCTGTTGATGTAGGTCGCCACGTTTTCAAATCCCGCCTCGGTAAGCTTTTCGCGGAGCGCCTGGACTGGCAGGTGCGTTTTCCCGCCGACGCCGCGGAAAAGGATGAGATAAACGGTGCGTTTCATCCGCCGGCGGTCAACTGACCAGGAATTGCAACCGCTCATCGGCTTTGCCCGGATCGAGTTCAAATATCTCGGGCTTCACCACGTTCTCCTTTACGAAAGGATCTTCGTTCACGCGGCTTTGCAGGTCAGCCAACGATGTCTTGTGCGCCAAGATGCCGCCTCCCAGTCCCGGTTCGAGACTGCCAGCGAGCAGGAACACGCCATCATCGAACCCACGTTTGAGCCAGGCTTTGTGGCCGTCCATGAACTGGGCAGCTTCCTTTTTGTTGGCCGAGAACTTAAGGAGTACGATGTACATGGGGAAGAGATTACCAAATTCATCAAGTTGCACAACTCTTCGGCGGCCACTGCACTCCGGTGAGTTCCCTGGGTAATCGCGTCGGGTTAACTGGATAGATGACTGACAGGTCTGGCTTGGTTTTTGCCGTGGGCAACAACTCCAGTTCCTCCGGTGCGCCGACGATGAGCCAGAGCACCTCGTCGTCGGTGTCATTGAACACCTGCCGCAACTGATCCGGGCCGACCAGCACGCCGCCGTAGCGCGGCACGGTCAATGTCTCGTCGCCCACGCGCAGGCGGCCTGTGCCTTCGAGCACGAAATAAAATTCCTCCTGACGAATGTGTTTGTGCAGCGTGCCCGCGCTTTTCGCCGGATACCGCCAGAGCCGCGCGCTCAGATTCTCGCTCCCGGTGCGCTCCAGAAAATCCGCGTTAGGGATGCGCATCAGGTTGGAGGGCCACCAATGCAAATCGTCCGGCTTGATGAGATGATAACCTTGGACGGGTTTCATTTACTTCGGCTCAGATTCCGCAGATGGGGCTAACTTGACATCATTCACAGTCGCCTCGGGCCAG
>DATNDF010000415.1 GCA_035607015.1 Candidatus Angelobacter sp.
AGAAAGTCGCGGCGGGAAGTTGCCGGGAGGGTGTGAGATTGGTGGTTTTTCACTTCCCGATCGAAAAGTAGCCGTAAGTTGGCGGGGGTTGCGGAGTACTCCAATACCTATCGGTGGCAGCATTAGGATCAATCGACGCACAACTCGTGCAAAAATGAGCCAATGCTGCTAAAATGGAGATAAGAATCCATTTTTGAATCCCGCATGGCGCCTTTGTTTCCGCGAAGCGCACGATGCGACTACAGTTTTGTCTTTTGCTTTTCAAGTTGCTCCGTCAAATGCCAGGCTGGTTTATGACTATCTACTCAATTCAGTATTCATCATTCTTTCCTAGATATCCACTTGCTAATTCCGATATACAAACTCATTCGCGTTGATCAGCATGTGGCAGAGATCCACCAGCGACGCGGCTTCGGCCTTGTCCGCATTATCCGGCAATTCGGGCGGCAACGCCAGCGCTTCGTTTTTTGCCAGACGATCAGCGATAATGTCGTGATGCCGCGCAAAGAAACTGCTGAGCGTCTGCACTTCCGCGTTATCAGGCCGGCGCGAGAAAGCGAGGCGGTAGGCGGCCTCGATTTGTTTGTCCGGGTCGGCGCCCGCCGACTTGATGACGCGACCGGCGAAGTTTTCCGCCCACTTCAACGTCAGTTCGCTGTTCAGCAGGTTGAGCGCCTGCAGCGGCGTGGTCGTGACGTTTCGGCGCGGGCAACTCTCGTGCGTATCCGGCATGTCGAAGCTTTCAAAAAGAGGATAACGCGTGTTGCGTTTGACGAAGACGTAGATGCTTCGGCGATTCCTCTCTGCCTCGTCTGCGGTCGTTTTCCAGCCGCTGTAGGTCGGATTCATCCCGGGGGGCAGTTCGGGGAAAACACTCGGTCCGCCCATCTTCAGATTGATCAGGCCGGACACCGCGAGCGCCGCGTCGCGGATCTCCTCACCTTCGAGCCGCTGCCGGGGAAACCGCCAGAGCAATCTGTCGTCCGGGTCGGTTTTTGCCGCGAGTTCGTCGAAGCGCGATGACTGGCGGTATGTGTTTGAAGTCATGATGAGACGATGGAGCTGTTTGATGCTCCAGCCGCTGCGGATGAATTCGGTGGCGAGCCAGTCAAGCAGGGCAGGGTGGGAGGGCCGCTCGCCTTTGATGCCGAAATCGCTCGGTGTTCCGACGATGCCGCGTCCGAAGTGATATTGCCAGACCCGATTCACCATCACGCGCGCAGTCAGCGGGTTTTTTGGGTCGGTTAAAATAGTCGCCAGAGCCGTTCGCCGGCCGCTCGAGTGGAGCCATTTCACCGGCGCGACCCTTGCCGGGTTCGGATCAAGGATCTGGAGGAAGCCGGGTTGCACTTCCTGTTGGAGTGCGTCATAAACGCCACGCCTCAAGACGTGGGTCTCCGGCGGCGACGGCGCGACGTCGGCGATGCCCGTGCCAATGGGCAGGTCCGCGGGTTTGAGCGGCGCGTATTTTTTCAACTCCGTTTTCAGCTCGTCCCACCGCTTCTTCTCCGCGCCTTTCAACCGGCCTTCGACCGCGGAATCCGGTGCGAGGTATTGATAGGAGGCCGGATCGAGGTACTGGTTGGCCTTGTGAACCATCTGCCATTCGATCGGCGTGCGTTCTGCGGCAGATTTGTTCAAGGCGTCCTGAATCTCCTGGGGATACTTGTCCACGTAGTCCTTGATGATGGCGCGGCGGTGCGGCTCTGCGATGGCGCTCATAGCGTCGCGGATATCCCGGGTTTTCTCCTCCCACTCCGCCAGTTGTTTGCGGTGTCGGTTCAACTCTTTTTCGGAAACCAGCGGAATGTTGTCGTCCGCGCCCGAGTTGGCGAAGAATGCCTGCAAGCGGTAATAGTCGGATTGCCGGATCGGATCGTATTTGTGGTCGTGACACCGGGCGCAGGCGACCGTCAAACCCATGAATACTGCGCCGGTCGTGTCGGTGATGTCGTTCAGAATCTCCTGGCGTCGCTGCATCAAATTGCGGGCGTTGCTCTCATCGGGGTAATGACGATTAAATGCGGTCGCCACACGCGCGTCGGGGTCGTCCGGCCAGAGTTCGTCACCGGCGATTTGTTCCCGGATGAAGCGGTCGTAGGGCTTGTCGTCATTGAACGATTTGATGATATAATCACGATAGCGCCACGCGTTGGGACGGATTTCATCGGCCTTGAAGCCCTCGCTCTCGGCATATCGCGCCAGATCAAGCCAGTGCCTCGCCCAGCGCTCGCCGTACCTCGGTGACGCCAGCAGGCGGTCCACCACCCGATCGAACGCCTTCGGGGAGTCGTCAGCAAGGAAGGCATCCACTTCCTCCGGTGTCGGCGGCAGGCCGGTCAGGTCAAACGTCGCGCGCCGCAGCAACGTGACCTTGTCGGCGGGCGGCGCGGGTTTGAGTCCGCCGGCCTCGAGACGTGCGAGAATGAAGGCATCCACGGGACGGCGTATCCAGCCAGGGTGGCTCACCTTGGGTGGAACGGGATGGGTAACTTTTTGGAAAGCCCAGTAACCGCGTTCTGCCGAAGTAAAAGTTGCGGCGTCACCGGCGCGACTGGAGGGCGCGACTGCGGCGAGGAATACGGCGGCAAACGAAACCGCAACCGAGCCAGAGCGGGAAACCGCCTTCAAAAACGACTTGGACAAACGGCGTTTCATGCCTGAGTTGGCTGGTACGAGCCTAAATTGGTCGAATTTGCGCCTGCTGTAAATGCCATTTTCTCAGCTTGCGACTTTGGCCCGCGTGTGAAACTAAATGCCGAACCCCGTGTTGAACAGGATCAAGTGGACCAAGCCAGCACCAAGCCGCCTTCATCGGAAGTCGCCTCGCCGTGGTTGCGATTGCTGGTGGGCCGCCAGCCGAAACGGACGCTCGTGCGGCTGGTTGTGCTGGTCGCCGGTGTGTTCGTGCTGTTCAGGTTCGTTTTCATCGGCGTTCGCATTGAAGGGATCAGCATGGAACCCACCTATCACAACGGGCGCATCGGCCTGGTGGAGCGACTGGCGTACCGGTACAGCCTCCCAAAGCGCGGCGACGTCGTGGCCATCCGCATTGCCGGCGAGCGGCGCATGTACCTGAAGCGGGTCATCGGTTTGCCGGGCGAACGCGTCGCGGTTCATCGCGGCAATGTTTACATCAACGGGGAAAAGCTGGATGAACCCTACGTCCGCGCACCGCGCGAGCCGTGGGAGGAACCGGAGGTGCGGCTTGGTGAACACGAGTATTACGTTGTCGGGGACAACCGTTCGATGCCGGGCCGGTGGCACGAGCACGGCAGAGTGGACGCAAGCCGGATTACGGGAAAGCTGCTGTTTTGAAACGAATTGTCTCGATTCTCGCGGTCGTGTTGCTGGCGGCGCTGGGCTTTTGGCTCTGCCGCGAACTATTTCCCAGTGACGAGAGCAGGCTTCGCGGCTTGCTGGCCGACGTCGCGAAAGCCGCGTCGCTCAAGGGGAACGAAAACCCACTCGTCCGGCTGGCCGGGGCGAACAAGCTGGCAGGTTTCTTCAGCGAGGACGTCGTTGTGCACATTGATGCTTCCGGATTGGAAGGGAAACAAATACAGGGGCGCGAAGAATTGCGGCAAACTGTTGCGGCCGCGCGCGCCAGTTTGC
>DATNDF010000416.1 GCA_035607015.1 Candidatus Angelobacter sp.
CGCGGAGCCAACCAACGGACCAGCTTTGCACGGTATGAGAGGGCGGCAGCAATCGGAGCGAAGATGACCAACCCGGCGACCATCCCGACTCCGAAACCAAAAAGAATGTCCGAGGGAGTACGTAGCTCAGGAAGCCAGATCATGAAGCCTAGTACGATCGCGACACCAAGTGCGGTTGGCCCAGCGACGAGAATAGTGACCGGTCCGAGGGACTTGTTAAATGTGAATTTCAAAGCTGCCATGCTGACGCTCGATGTTGCCTACGGGGATTTCATTTCAAAAATGGATGAAGGGCAACTGCAGCTCTGTTGGCCTCTTCGAGAGTGTCGAACGACAAGACCAGTCCTCCCTTGTTCTCGCTCTTTTTGGTTTGGTGCGAGATTATGCCTGTGAGCTTCGTATCTATGATGACCGAGTTCCGATCCATGATGCGCACGCGACGTTCTTTGCTCCCGAAAAAAATGCGGCGCGCTTGAGTTGGGTCTTTGGCGCGAAACAGGAAACGGAGTTGTGCACCCGGCTCGCCCCGCGAGGTGGAGACATGGGCTGACTCCGGGTCAATGTCTTTCACCTGGATAACCCCCGGTCCGGCGGCACTCTTTGTTGGAGTTCCCGACAACGACGCGAATGATGCGAAAACAATGCCGAAACCTAGCAGCAAATGCTGCACGATGTAGAGACGTGGCCAGCGCGCAGCAGGTAAACGACACAGTCCAGCCGCGATCGTCGGCTGCGCCTCATTGTTCAAATTCTCGTTCATGTTTTAGAATCGCGTTTCGGCAGCGTTGCCTCGCTGACTTTTTTAACATACTGTTCATGGCTCGACTCTATTTGGTGTCATCATCGCACCGACCTCGATAGTAACTCACGGCCAAAGCAGCTCCAAGTCTCGCTACGCGCTCTAACGTGTCAGGGCGTAGCGTGAATCGAGACGAACGCTCGGAAGCACGCAACTCGTAACCAACATCGAACTCCTTCTGTGCGGCGTTCAAGATTCGTCGTGCGGCAGGAGAAAGTGCCTCAATCACCGAGCACAGCGCGTGAATGGTGGTGTCCGGTCCTCCGTGCTGCCGAGAACTCTCCAATACAAGCAGGTGCTTCTTCTTCCCCGCCGCTGGCCCCGAGTACAACACGACCACACGCGTGCTCATCTCAGCGATGACGGTGTCAAGTTTCGATGTCGATGTGATTTCCAGATCAACGTTAAGGAAATAGGGTTCATCGCGTGAGAATTTAAGGCGCCGAGATGGACTTGCCCCCTTCAAATGCTTATTCATGCTCTAGGATCATGCTCCGTTACTATCGCCTCACTGATTTACTCGTTCGATTCAGGGCAACTGCGCAGGCACTTCGCCGTTTCTGGCCTTCTCAAGTTGCTTGTTGAACTGCGGGTCATCCCACAACTTCGCCACTTCGGCCGCAATTCGGTCGGCGTCTGCTTTCCGCTCGTTGACAACCAATAGGGCGACGAGTATGGCCGTCTGGGTTTTTAAGTTTTTCTCAGCATGATCTTGTAGTCTCTTGACTTCGTCAGGACCAATCTTTTCGAAATTGCGATCCGAGGCCATGCGTTTGATAGAATCGTAGCCATCCAGAATCTTTCGGGTATCGGGGTTAAGGTATTTGCCGCAAAGGTGATACTCTTTGGCCTTGATAAGCGCTGGCTGAGCAAGCTCGTAAACCTTTTTGGCCAGGCTCGGATTGTTCGCATCCAGCCAAAGAAAAAGCTCCTTGGTTTTGTCGTCTTCTTTCAAATAATTGTTGATCGAAGTGAAATCGTGAAACGCATTGAAGGATGCCTTGTCCGCCTGAATGTTCGCGTCCGCTTCATCTCGAATGGATTTCAGTCTCTTGAGTGCCGGCGGATATACTGCGCCCAGCTCAGCCCAATCACTTAATGCGAACGACAAACGGACGCCATAAAGGGAGGGCTGGTATTTAAGCGCATTGAGGTGAAACCATACGTGTTTCGCCAACGCATCTTCATACCTTCCCGCTTTGGCATCCGCTTTGGCCTGTTCCAGGATCTTGTTCGGATCCGGGTTTGGGGGTGGTGCCCAGTCTGCGCGAACGAACCCGGTCAGTGCAACAATCAGAACCCAAAGCATTCGTTTCATAGGCTTTATCTTAGATCAATCTGGAATCGTAGCTAATCATGGGAGTCAATCCGGCCTTATTATACGCGTCTTCGGTCGCTTTCCAATATGGTACGGGAAAATATCCAAGCGTCGATTTTCGCTCAAGCGGCATTGTCACCTCTTGGAAATGTCGGCGTCATAGCACGGTTCTCCATAGTGCTTCAGTCGTTGCAATATTTGGTAGCGACGTTCAACCTTTTCAAGGATTCCCCTTTGTCGGCGTTGCGCTGTCCGACTTTTGCGGCGCGAACATTTTCGCCGCCATGGTCATGCCCATTCGCTGCATCGAGAGCTGACTCGTCTGATGCGCCGCGAAGGCATCCAATTGTTCCGGGGTCAGGACGGCTTTGGCCCGTTCCAGCACGCGCTGATTGATTTCCTCCTGTTGCTTGAAATACTCGTTCATCTTGTCCTCGGACATCATCCCCTGCCAGTTCGCCATATCGGCCGGCCCGTCCGCGCCCGGCCCGCCGAAGACCGGCGTCACACCTTTCTTCTCCTGCTTCATGATTTCCAGAAGCTGACTGCTCTGGTCCGCGTTCAACGGATTCTGCCCGCCCGCCAATTGCTGCGTGAACTGGTTCAACGTCATCCGTTCTCCCATCGTCTCAGTATAATCCTTGTATTGCGCGTAGCGCTCGTCGCCGAGGAACGCCTTGACCTCCGCTTCAGATTCCTTTTGCTGCGCCGCCAGTTGATTCATTGCCTCGGTCTTGTCGGTGTCGGCTCCCTGCAATTTCATGAACGCGCCGCCCGCCTCCACAGCCTTCATCTGGCGATCCAGCAACAGTTCTTTGAACTTGTCCGTTTCTTCCGGGGTCAGGCCAAGGTCCTTGAATAGTCCGCCATACATCATGTCCATCATGGCGCCCTGCTGCTGGCGCATCATTTTCTTCATGTTCGGGTCGTCCATCATTTTGGACAGGAGATCGCCCATCAGGCCCTTGCTCTTCGCGCCAGCGGGAGCCGCCGGTGTTTGTGCTTCCACTGTGGAAGTGTTGGCTCCGGGTACGGGCGTCGCGGCCGCGCGCAGGGTTTGCAATTCGCCGGTCAACGTCTGCAACTGCCGGTTCAACTCGTCCGATTGCCCTTTCAATTTCTGCAACTTTTTTTCATCGGTTTCTTTCGCCTGTTCTTTTTCCCGAACGCTCTCCTGGAGCGAAACCACGCGCCGCTTGAGATCGGCGTTTTCCTTCCATTCAATGAGACAGACGACGGCCAGCGTTATCGCTGCCACCGAAGAGAAAACGACAAATCTAATTTTCATAAGGCTTTCCCGTCCTTTATTGCATACACCTGAATCTGTTTCCCGACGAGACGAAAAAGCACCTGACGGTTGGCCAGCGCGGAAGCCTATTTGTCTTTGCGCCCAACCAGCTTCTTGATGTCGCCGGCAAAACTGGATTCCAAAACCGGAAGCCGCTCTCCGGTCTGCCGCCGCAAATCTTTGGGAATTGCACGAAGCTGTTCCAACGCCTCGGCCAAAATGAACAATTGGTAATTCGCGCCTAATACGCGTCATTCCTTCTTCGCCGCCTTCAATTCCAGATGCAGATCGCGAAGTTGTTTCGGCGTCACTGGCGCGGGTGAATCGGTCATCAAGTCCGTGCCTTTGGCCGTTTTCGGGAAGGCAATCACATCACGAATGCTCGGCGTTCCGCAGAGAATCGCGATCAGGCGATCAAAGCCGAGCGCGATGCCGCCGTGCGGCGGCGCGCCGTAACGAAACGCTTCCAGCATGTAGCCGAAACGCAGCTTCGTTTCCTCCGGCGGAATCTGGAGCACCTGCTCGAACACGGTCTTTTGCACGTCGGGCTGATGAATACGAATCGAACCGCCGCCGAGTTCCGTGCCGTTGACGACAATGTCATAGTGCTGGCCGCGGACTTTCTTCGGGTCGGACGTCAGAAACTGAATGTCCTCCGCCACCGGCGCGGTAAACGGATGATGGCTCGAAAACCAGCGGTTCTGTTCCTTGTCGAAACTGAGCAGCGGAAAGTCCACAACCCAGAGGAAGTCGAACCGGTTCGGATCAATCGTCAGTTTCCCCTGCCCTTTCAACACGTCCGCGCAGTAGAGACGGATCTTCCCGAGAATTTCGCAGGCGTTGAGCCATTGGTCGGCGGCGAACAGAATCAAATCGCCTTCCTCGATGGCGAGCTTCTTCGTCAACGCGGCCTTCTCGGTGTCATTGAAAAACTTTACGATGGGCGATTTCCATTCACCGCCTTCGACCTTGATGAACGCAAGACCTTTCGCGCCGAAACTCTTGGCGTATTCAGTCATCGTCTCGATCTGACCCTGCGTCGCGCCCGCAAGTCCTTTCGCGTTGAGCGCCTTCACCACGCCGCCATTCGCGACTGCGCCGCTGAAGACCTTGAACGTGCTGGCGCGGAATTCCTCGGTGAAGTCCACCAGTTCCATGCCGAAGCGCGTGTCCGGCTTGTCAATGCCCCAGCGGTTCAACGCTTCTTCGAAAGAGACCTTGTTGAACGGCGTCACGATGTCCGTGCCCAGCGCGACTTTCCAGACACTCCGGAGCAATCCTTCGATGAGGCGGTAGATGTCCTCGCGCTCGATGAAACTCATTTCGATGTCCACCTGGGTGAATTCAAGCTGGCGGTCGGCGCGCTGGTCCTCGTCGCGAAAACAGCGGGCGAGCTGATAGTACCGCTCGACGCCACCGACCATCAGGATTTGTTTGAACTGCTGCGGCGACTGGGGAAGCGCGTAGAACGTGCCCGGGTCGCGGCGGTTCGGCACCAGAAATTCCCGCGCGCCCTCGGGAGTGGACTTGAACAGAATGGGCGTCTCGACTTCGAGGAAACCCTGCTCATCCATGAACACGCGCGTCGCCGTCGCCACCTTGGAACGCAGGCGCAGATTGCGGGCCATTTCCGGACGCCGCAGATCAAGGTAGCGATATTGCAGGCGGAGTTCCTCGTTCACCTTCGAGGCGACTTCCGGATCATCCACCGGAAACGGCAGCACGTCGGCCATGTTAAGGACCACCAGGCCCGTCGCGCCGATCTCGATTTCGCCCGTGGCAATTTTCGGGTTGTTCGTGCCCGCGGGGCGTTTTCTCACTTTGCCGGTAATCGCCACGACGCATTCACTGCGAAGCGAGGCGGCCTGGTCAAAGAGTTCCTTCGGCAAATCGGACGGATCGAAAACGGTTTGCGTCCTGCCTTCTCGGTCACGGACGTCAATGAAGATCAACCCGCCGAGGTCGCGGCGGGAATGGACCCAGCCGGTCAGGATCACCGTCTGCCCGATGTGTGCCGGGCGCAGTTCGTTGCAATGATGCGTGCGTTTCATGTCGTGTGTAGCGGCGCTCGATGAGCGCTGGAAACTTCTCTTCCGAAAAAGCAGCGGCGGTCATGGACCGCCGCTACAGTTCGCAACAAAGCGAAGGCGGATGTTGGCGGGAATCCGTGGAATTTCAAAGCAGATTTTAGCCCGCGGCCCCGGCAGCCGGAGGTTTGGCGGCGAAAAGCCGTTCGCAACCGGTCAAACAGAGGAGAACAATCAGGATTACGAACGGGATGAGGGTCAAGACGTCGGCCCGAAGGCCGTTCCAATCCGCCGCCGAATAAAACGGGTTTTGGTCGGTGGACCATTTGGCGATCTGGTCGTTCACATGCATGAGCAATCCGCTCATCACCGCGATAATGATGCCCGCGATGGCGCCGCCCGCGATGTAACCCGACGACAACAACACGCCGGGGCTTTTGTCGGTCTCGGCGGCAAACTGGTCGGCCGAGATGTCTGCCGACCCGAGTTTCCGGCGCATTCGCCAGTCCACAAGCCACCGCACCATGCCGCCCACGAAGATGGGCGCTGACGACGACAGGGGCAGATAGACCCCCACGGCGAACGCCAGCGAGGAAACGCCGCACATCTCCAGGGTTACAGCAATCATCACCCCCAGCAGCACGAGCGTCCATGGTAGGTGGCCGCCGAGAATGCCCTTGATGATGTAGCTCATCAACGTCGCCTTCGGCGCCGAAAACTTTTGCACCTTGCCGCCGCCGGGGAGTTCGGTGAACGAGCCGTTGATGCCGGGATCCACGTACCAGATCGCCCTGCCCGAGTCGTCCACCAGATACTTCCCTTCACGTGCGACGGCAGGGTCGGTGTTATACCAGACGAGGTAATCCTTCCTCGCATCGTCCCGGGCCTGCTCGTTGCGCAGGCCTTCCCGCGCCGTCAGTTTGGACGCATCGGTACGCAGGTCGGGCGCGACCTGCGCAATCGGCACATAGACCGTCCCCCGGTCGTTCAACACCTGGAGCACTGAACCGAGCACCAGCGCGGAAGCAAATGCGCCGCACAGAATCGCGATCTGTTGGTACCTGGGCGTCGCACCCACGATGTAACCGGTCTTCAAATCCTGTGACGTGGAACCGCCATTCGAAGCCGCGATGCAGACAATCCCACCGATGGACAGCGCCGCGACGAAATACCCGCCTCCGGTCCAGCCCACGATAAGGAAGATCAAACACGTGAACAGCAGCGTCGCCACCGTCATGCCGGAAATCGGGTTGGATGACGAACCGATTTCGCCGGTGAGCCGCGACGAGACGGTCACGAACAGAAATCCGAAGATCACGATGAGAAGCGCGCCGAGCACGTTCATGTGCAGCGGCGTGGCCGCAACAATCGCCGCCAGCAGGACCACGATGCCGATGGCGACGAACTTCATCGACAGATCGCGGTCGGTGCGCGACAGCTCGTCGCGACCGCGGCTGCCGCCCAAACCGAAATCGCGCAAGCCAACCTGGAGGCCGTGCCAGATGGTTGGCAGCGATCGGATCAGGCTGAAGACGCCCCCCGCCGCCACCGCACCCGCGCCAATGTAGAGAATA
>DATNDF010000417.1 GCA_035607015.1 Candidatus Angelobacter sp.
CCAGCGCGGCGCGGGGATTCGCCGTCAACTCGCTCCCCTTGCGGCTTTCGTAGTTCGTGAAAAAAATGAACCCGCGCTGGTCCACGCCCTTCAACAGGACCATGCGCACGGACGGGCAGCCATCCTTGTCCGAGGTGGCCAGTGCCATGGCGTTGGGATCAGCAGGCGCGTGGCCGAGCAGCGCCTGAAACGCTCTGTAAAGTCCGATGCCGAAGGCGCGCCAGCGGCCGCCTCCGGCGACACCCGCCGCCTGGCGGAACCATTGGTCAAACTGCCTGAGCGGGTCGGGATCCAGGTCCGCCTTTTGCAAACTGCCCGCGTTGTATTCCCGACGAAGATCAGCGATGGACATAAACGCGCGTCAAGTCTCCGAATGATGTGGTTTAACTGCCGTTGCTCGTCATCCTGCGAGCGGGTCCCCGGTGGCTGCCTTGCGCCGGCGGGAGGGATGCGCCGCGCTACTTCGCCGCCGGAATCATCCCGCTTTTTCGCGCGTAATTGAACAGGCCACCCGCATCCACCACCGGCCGCACGTCGCCCAGCGGTTTGAACGAATAGGATTTTCCAGTTGTTTTGGCCGTGACGGTGCACCTGTCGAGGTCAACCGTGACCGTATCGCCCGTTTTCAGAAGGTCGCACAGTCGGTCCACGCATTCGCACGGATACAATTCGCCGGTGGCAACCGAGTTGCGGAAAAAAATGCGCGCGAAGCTCTCGGCCAGGACAATCCGGCATCCGGCCGACCCGAGCGCAATGGGCGCGTGCTCGCGCGAGCTGCCGCAGCCGAAGTTTTTCCCGCCCACCACAATTGGATACTCGGAGTCAAGCCTGCCCTCCTTCACGAAGCGGGCCGGATAAAGGGAGTCCGGCAGGCCGGAGAGGGCGAAGCTGCCCAGCTTCTCGTATTCGTCGGGAATTGTCGGGACGAGAGTCAGATATTGGGCGGGGATGATCTGGTCGGTGTCAATATTGTCGCGCACCACGTACACCGGACCGGTAAACACTGATTGCATGAAGTGAATCTGGCGGCTGGAGGACTCGTTTTCAACCAGAATGTAGAATCAAGACAACACGCTTGTGCCGGGGTAATCAGCCGAATCGAGGTCGTCCGCCCGTGTTCCCGACGTTCCGGGGCGTTTCCACCTACGTATGCTGCCAGACTTCGATGGAGGTGTTCAGGTAGTTCTCGATCTGGTCAACGACGGTCGTCTCGTTGTATCTGGCAAGAACCTCGGCCTGCGCAGTCTCGGCCATCTGACAGCGCAGGGCGGGTTGCGCTTGCAGCTCCTGAATGCGCGCCGCCATCTCCTCGGCGTCGCCCGGAGTAAACGTCAGCGCATTCTCGCCATGTCGGAGCAGTTCGCGGGCGCCGCCGATGGCGGCCCCAATCACCGGCAGACCGCAGGCCATCGCTTCCAGGGGAACGGTCGCAAACGGTTCTTCCCATTCGACGGGATAGAGCAGGGCGTCGTGCTGGCGGTAAATGGCGGCCAGGTCCCGGTTCTGGTTCGACACTGTCAGGAATTCAACCGGCAAGGAGTTCTGAACGACGAACGACCGAAGTTGTGAGACGTAGTCGGATTCGCCGCGGCCAAAGACGCTGAGCGTGACCTGCGCCTTGTTCTGGCGTGCGCGCAACAGCGCCTGCGCGGCGGCCATCACTCCGCTGTATTCGTCCAGCCGGCCGACGATCAACAGTCGTTTGACCGGCGCGGACGGCGGCCGGATCTCACCGACGAAATGTTGCACGGGGACGCCCGGGTAAATGATTTCGCCGTGGCTCACACGAAAGCCGCTTTCTTCAGTGGTCTGTTTGAGGGCGCGGCTGCAGAAATAAAGGCGGTCAAAACGAAACGCTGAAACGGAGTTGGGCGGGACGTTGGCGACCGCCGCCGGCGGACCATAGACTTCCGGAATTCGGTCGAGGCCTCTCATCATCCGGGTCGGCGCGGTTTCATCGAGTCGATTTCGCCGGCCGGCCAGTTCAAGGCCGGTGCGCGCGAGATTTGTGCCCGGCGCATTCCACCAGCGCAGCCAGGGATCCTGGCGCAAATCGTCCGCGAGCCACCGGTCCGCGATGTCATACACCGTGGGCAACCGGGAATTACGGAGCGAGAAGATCAATGACTTTGACAGTCCGCGCAGACTCCAGACGTGCGCGAGATCGGGCTGAAATTCCGCGATGGCCTCCTGCAAAACCCCGTTGTTGTGTTCCTCGATCGTTTGCAGCTCACGGAAGCCGGCGACCAACGGGTGGCCGAAGGCGCCGTTCAACAGAAGGCGGCGATGGACCTCTTCGTCGCGCTGCTCTGTGTTCAAACCGTGGTTCGAGGTGGCGATCAGGGTCGAGTGTCCCCGGAGACGCAACGATTCGGTGACCGATTGGCAGCGCAGATCGTACGTCCCGGCGTGATGCGGCGGATAAAGGTTGGCAAGAACGAGGATTTTCACAAAGCCGGGGCCGGGATCAGGCGGCCACTTCCTCCTTTGCCGGCCGGATCGAATCGTTCGTGCGGATCCGGCCGCCCCCGATGACTTCCGCCAGAACGCCCTGACGACGGTTCTCCATCAACGAACGCAGGCCGGCACAGACGGCGTCCATCTTCGCGCACGGCGTGCGCGCCTCATACACGAGCAGAATGGCGTCGCCGATTTGAACGTGCCGTCCCAGCAACGCGATGAGATCGATGCCCGACGTTTCAATATTCGCGCGAACAGCGCCAGGAAGAATGGTTTCAAGACCCAGGACGGCCGCGTGTTCGGCGATTTGCTCGCGTTCGATCAGACTGATCTGTCGGCGGCGCGGCTGGCCGGTCGTGTGGCTGACACGGCCAAAGTAGCGCGGCTCGCCGGCGATTCCCTTGCCGGCCACGACCTCGATGGAATCCACCGTGCTCAATGGGGCGCCCGGCTCCGGCGGGTGCAGATGGAGAGAGGCGACACGGCCTGAGAGATCACGGGAAGCATTCAAGTTGCACGTTTTTATGCGCCCGATTCAATCGCGGCGCAAGCGCGACTTGCCAAAAGAAATTGATCAGGGGGTTCACGGCCATTTCTTTCATGCCGGCAAACGCCTGAAAACAGAAGGTGTTGGTGGATCATCGCGGCCGCTGATGTAAACGAACAGGCAAATATGCCTCCGCGCTTCCGCTACAAAAACGGAAGCACCGAGATAGGGTGGCAGCGCGAAAACTTCCAACTCGCCTTGCCGCGGGCATTCCGGCTAACCTCGCTCACTGATTTGGTAGGGTCGTCGCGGCGCGACAACCGGACGGCACAGCGCCGTGGCTACCTCACATCGTTTTTTTGCACATGATGACGTCAGCGCAGATCCGTCAGTCGTTCCTCGACTTCTTCAGGTCGAAGCAGCACACCATCGTGGCGTCTTCGAGCCTCCTGCCCGATGCGCCGAACCTCCTGTTCACCAACGCGGGCATGAACCAGTTCGTGCCCATTTTCCTCGGCCAGGCCAGGTGCCCCTACACGCCCGGCCGCGCAGCCGACACGCAGAAGTGCATTCGCGCCGGCGGAAAGCACAACGACCTCGACGACGTCGGGCTCGACACCTATCACCACACATTCTTCGAGATGCTGGGCAACTGGTCCTTCGGGGATTACTTCAAGAAGGAAACCATCGAGTGGGCGTGGGAACTCGTCGTTGGTATCTGGAAATTCCCGCCAACGCGACTTTACGCCACCGTTTACAAACCGGGTAAGGGCGACCCGAGCGAATTTGATCAGGATGCTTGGAATTTTTGGGCGGAAAAATTTTGCAGCGTCGGACTCGACCCCGCCGTCCATGTCGTCAACGGCAACAAGAAAGACAATTTTTGGATGATGGGCGAAACAGGTCCGTGCGGCCCGTGCTCCGAATTGCACGTGGACCTTACGCCCGCAGGTGACACCAAAGGCGCGCTGGTCAACAAGGGCGACGCCCGTTGCATCGAAATCTGGAACCTGGTCTTCATCCAATTCAACGCCCAGCCTGTAGCGGCGGTCTGTGACCGCCGTGGGGATAGTGAAGGGGATCGGCGGTCACAGACCGCCGCTACAATCGAATTCGTACCGCTCGCACAACAACACGTGGACACCGGCATGGGTTTCGAACGCGTGACCTCGATTATCCAGGGAACAAAGGGATTCTCGGATTTCAAGAACGCCAAGATTTCCAACTACGAGACAGACATCTTCCGTCCGATTTTCGATGCCATCGAGAAGCTGAGCGGGACGAAATATGGCTCGACCCTGCCGACCAAGGGTGGCACGGGCGACTCGCCCGTGTCGGTCGGCGACCTGCCGAACGAGGCGTCAAGGCGTGGAACGGTGGCCCTTCCTGCACAGGCAGCTTCTGGCGCAACCTACTCACGACGCAATCTTCCTCATTTTGAAAAGCCCTGGGTCATCTATCACATCACGATCAACACTATCCCGTCGCGACAGCTTTCTGCTCCGGCGCGGGATGTGGTTTTTGATTGCGTCCTTCACTGGCGCGAATCGCGTTACCGGCTCGTGGCTGCCTGCGTGATGCCCGACCATGCTCATTTCATCATTCAGCCGGGCGTGAAAGCGGAGGATAAATTCGGCAAGCCGATATTCTGGCCCTTGTCTGAAATTCTCCACTCCATCAAATCCTACTCGGCCAAAGAGGCGAATAAAATGGAAGGGAAGACCGGGCCTCTCTGGCAGGAGGAACGATACGACCGGTACATGCGGAGCAACGCCGACCTGCAGGAGAAGTTTCATTATCTTTGCCGGAATCCGTGGGAAGCAGGATTGGTCCAGGAAAACGAGCCCTGGCCCTGGCTGTGGACACCCGATATCGAGGCGTCGAAACCTTACGTCCCTCTTGTTCAACGCGAGGGCAGGAAAAGCGACCCGTCTGTGGCCGATGACGACATTCCAACGGGAACTGCCGGGCAGGTTGCCCGACAGGACGGGCCAGTGGCCCGTGCCACCCAGATTCAAATTGACGTGGCCTTCCGCGTCGTTGCCGATCACATCCGCACGCTCTCGTTCGCCATCGCCGACGGCATCCAGCCCGGCAACAACGACCGCAACTACGTTCTGCGCCGGATTTTGCGCCGTGCCGTGCGTTACGGCCGCACGCTCGGTTTCCACGAACCGTTCTTTTACAAACTTGTGGACGTGCTCGCCGACACAATGGGCGATGTCTTTCCCGAGATCCGCGCGAAGAAGAAACACGTCCAAGACGTCATCCGCACGGAGGAAGAGGCGTTTAACAAGACGTTGGATAGAGGGATTGAGAGATTTAGCGCCGCATTCCACACCGCCGTAAAGGAACACAACTATAGGAAAATCGCTGAAAGCGGAAAAAAAATCCGAATCGATTTCGGGCAGTTCCACTTCGAGTCAACTCCGGTGTCCAAGTCAGGCGCCGATCATCAGCCCGACGTGGTGATCGATCTGGACGGCGATTTCGCACGCCAGCTTCACGACGCAGGGCTTGAAGTGCCAGTGTTTCGAGGAAGCGACGCCTTCGAACTTTACGACACCTATGGGTTCCCGCTCGACCTCACTGAGTTGATGGCTCGCGAGCGCGGGTTGACCGTGGACAAGGAAGGCTTCGAGAAGTTGATGGAAGAGCAGCGCGCCCGCGCCCGCGCCGCGCAGAAGAAGGAAGTCATTTCGCTTTCCCAGATCGAGACCACGACACCAACGAAGTTCGTCGGCTTCGACAAGCTGGAGACTGAAGCAAAGGTTGTCGAGGTCGTGTCGCTGAAGGACAAGACCGCCGTCGTCTTTGATACCAGCGTCTGTTATGCCGAGATGGGTGGCCAGGTCGGCGACACCGGCAAACTGGAACACGGCAGCAAACTCTGGCGCGTCCTCAACACGCAGAAGTCTGGCAGCACATGGCTGCATTTTGTTGAAGAAGGGGTGGCACGGGCCACTGGCCCGTCCGGCGAGGCGACCCGCGTCGCCGCGCCAGCCGGCGGGTCGCCGACTGGCACAGGCGAGTCGCCTGTGCTCCCCATTCCCGGGGATACTGTTACCCTGGTCGTTGATCGCCCGCGCCGTGAAGCCATCCAACGCCACCACACCGTCACGCATTTGTTCCATTGGGCGTTGCACGAAGTCGTGAGCAGAGATGCAACACAGAAGGGTTCCTTCGTCGGTCCGGACAAGTTGACCTTCGATTTCAACAGCGCCGCGCTGACGCCGCAGCAGGTCGCCGACATTGAAAAGCTCGTCAATGAACGCATCCTCGAAAACGCCGGCGTAAGCTGGATCGAAGTTCCGTATGCCGAGGTGAAGTCGCGCAAAGACGTGATGCAATTCTTCGGCGACAAATATGGCGACACCGTCCGCGTCGTCCAGATCGGCGGCAGAGCAGGGGAGCTGAATGGCTATTCGATGGAACTTTGCGGCGGCACGCACACCCGCGCTACGGGCGAGATCGGTTTGTTCCGCATCGTTGGCGAGAGTGCGATTGCCGCCGGTGTTCGGCGCGTCGAAGCCGTCGCCGGTTTGCAGGCCTACGATTTGGCGAATCAACAACTTCACCTCCTTCGCAACGTGGCGGGACAAGTCAACTCGCCGATCCAAGAGTTGGAAAAGAAGATCGAAACCTTGCTCGCGCACCAGAAAGAATTGGAGAAGCAGGTAAAGATTACGATGCAGCGCAACGCGTCGAACGCCGCCAGCGAACTGCTCGGTCGCGCGCAGACCGTGAACGGTGTTCCGCTCATCACCCACAACCTCGGCGATGCCGACGGTGACTTTCTCCAGGCGATTGCCGACGCGCTGAAGGGCCGGTTCAAAGGCGTCGTCGTGCTCGGTGGTTGCTCGAACAACGCCGTCACGCTCGTTGCCACCGTGTCACACGAGTTCACCGCGAAGGTGCAGGCTGGAAAAATCATTCAGCAGATCGCGCCGATTGTGGGCGGCAAAGGTGGCGGCAAACCCGACAACGCGCGCGGCGGCGGCAAAGATGCCAGCAAGTTGGATGAAGCACTGGCCAAAGCAGCAGACTTGTTGAAGTGAACCGTGTGTCTCCAGGCCAGTCAGGATGTGTTCTTCTTGGTCTCGTTTGGCTGGCGGGATGGGCCGCATTTTCCACGAAAGCTGCTGAACCGCCCCGGGCGGCGCGTTCGGTGCATCTCAGTTATGAGGCGTCAGCTGGAGATTTTTTCTACAACGAGGTAACGGTCGAGCAATCCACACCAGGCAGTTACTTTATGGCCTGCGGCTGGAACACCGGCTATTTCGGGATGCAGGAATTGAGATCGCCCACGAACAAGGTCGTGATTTTCTCGGTCTGGGACCCGACCAGGGGCGATGACGCGAACAAGGTGCCGCTGGAGCAACGCGTGGAAGTGCTGCACGAAGGAGTCGGTGCGAAGGCGACCCGCTTCGGCGGTGAAGGCACGGGCGGCAAATGCCTGTGGCCGTATCAATGGGAAACAAACGAAACCTGCCGGTTCGCGGTCCGGGCGTCTGTCGAGGGAGAGAAGACAAGTTACGAAGGCTGGTTCTTCGACAACCACGCGAAGGCATGGAAGCATCTGGTCACCTTTCGCACGCATACCGGCGGCAAACCAATGCGTGGTTTTTACAGCTTCATCGAGGATTTTCGGCGCGACGGGCGCAGCGCGGGTGAAGTTCGTCGAGCCCGTTTCGGCAACGGCTGGTTGCGTAGCACGACGGGCGAATGGATTTCGTTGAATCGGGCGAAGTTCACCGCATCCAACGCGGAATGGGAGTCGAAGGAAAACATCGACGCGGGCATTGCCGAAGGGAGGTTTTATCTCGCCACCGGCGGGAACGTCACGCGCACGCGCGAGCTTGGAGAATGGATTGAACTGCCGCGCGTTCAATCCGCGCCGCCTCCGGAGATGCCGAAGGCATTGGGGCGGTAAATGGCGGGTACTCTTGTCGGAGAGAAGAACAGGTCGGGTCAGTTGCCGAGTTTGCTGCTCCGATTGTCCGACAAAGGGGGTGAAGATGACGGTACCTGCGGCGGAGGCAGGCAAGTTGTGTTGAAATTCCTCGACGTTGAATGCGGTTCAACAAACCAAAATGAAGCCGGCGGTGCCGGTTACTTCAACTCAATGGTAAAGTCGACATTCGTGTTCCCATTCACCGCGATTTCTTTACTGATGCCTCGATTTGTACCGTGGGTCTTCGGATGATACGCTTCCAACGTGTACTTCCCGTTTGGCACCCCGGAAATCTTGAACGTTCCATCCTTGCCCGTCACCGCGTAGTACGGATTATCCACGACCCCAACGTAGGCAAACATCCAAGGATGCACATCGCATTTGAACCGCACCATTACCTCCGGGCTGGGGAATTGTTTTTTGCTTACCTGATCTTTACTGACCTGCCCCAGGTTGAATTCCTTGTTTGCGCCCTGCCTGGGTTGCGCGTGCACGTTGTGCAAGGTCGGATCCGAATTTCTGATCCTGAATTCTTGATTGACCATTACGCCCATGACGTACGGCTCAAACAGGCAACCGACCTGGTCCAACATTGGCTCTTGGGCTGGCACTGGAAGCTTCCTTTGGCTTACACCGCTCTTGATGTAGACAAACACGTCGGCCAGACCACCGTCCTTGCTTACGACGTAGTGACGCGTGGTGACCGGTTCGCTATGAGCCGCGCCACACGTCTTGTCGAACGATGTAGCCATGTCAATGAGAGTTTCCGGTTTTGGAGTGCCACCGAGGATGACCTTGCCGGTGATGTCGGCCCCGGAGACTAACTGCAGCGCACCGGCCAGAGTCAGAACTGTCAGAAAAGCAGTCTTCATAGGTCAATTGGTTCTGATTTTGTGCGAAATCTACTAACCGCTCTTAAGTCGCCCCTAGATTATGGCGCGTATGATGCCGTCTGAGCAGTAGTGCAGACAGCAGGGACCGTTTTGCGTGAGCGGTTGTTGAATTGTATGAGATGGATTTCCACCGCAGTCAGTGGGCCGATTTCAGAAAGGCAAGAATCTCTTTGTGTTCATCGGCAGTTAAGTTGGCCCGGACGCGCATGTGCAAGACCACAACCTCCCACTGGGAATCGCTATAAAAAGTGGGCGTTCTGATATTGTGGCAGTGACCGCAATTCTGCGCCCATAGTTTGGCTCCGCTCGCTCTGGCTGTGCCTCGAGGCGCAACAAGTGGCTGGTTTGCGCTTGCGGTTCCTGCCGGGGTTTGCATCCCGGTCGTGGAGCATCCGCTCACGATGAACGCAACTGTCGCACAGGTGACGGAAAAAAAGGCCGCAGTGAACAAGTTGATTTTTGATTTCATAGGTATTTCTCCTTCAATTAAAAGCCTAGTGCGAATTGAGTGAAGAATGCATTGCCATTTTCTCCTGCGCCGTTCTGGCGATCAAATTCGTAAGCCACTTTGACGACGCTGCTCGCGCCAAGCCAATAGTTCAGACCCACGGTAAAGCGACGCTCATCAAAGCCAACGGGAGTCCTCTTTTGGTTGATCATGTCATAGCGCACGACCGGCTCGAGATTCTTGACAATGCTATTCTCGAGCTTCGAGGGGCGGTAGGCAAGCTGGATATAACCGCCGTTGCGGTTGTTGCTGAAAGTCAGTGGACCGAAGCCGCCGCTGCCGGAAGCATCGTATGTATAACCATCGACGTGTGACCAAACCCATTGTCCGTGCAGATTAATCGTGCCTTTCAAGAATTCGGAGTCCCGCACGTAGCTCAAATCCACGGACTGAAGCAGTGCATGCACGTCGCTTCCACGCGGCCCGACCGCGGCGGTTTGAAAGCCGTAACCGATCTCCAATTCCGGCATTGGGAAAAACCCGACTCGACCGCCAGCGGAGATGTGGCCGTTACTGTTATCAAAATTGTCAAAAGAAAGCGTGCCAAGTTCTATGGGATTCGTTGGATCGGCTGGAGTCGTGGTAAGCGCCGGCGCGTTCGCGGCAAAAAAAGCGTAGCCGATTTTGGTCGGTCCCAAAGGAATGCCGCCTCGAACCTGAACACCCAGGAGCGATTCGGGCATCAGGCCATCATAAACACCCAGAGGTTTGTCCGGCATTTTATTGACCCAGGCCATGTGTTGCCGCTCCACAAAATAATCGCCTGGATTCAGAAACTTGCCCGCGCCAATCGTCATGTAATCGTTTAGAACATACGAAATCTGCGCCATTTCCAGCGCCGTGCTCGTGTCGGAACCTTCGAGTTCCAGCTCCATCTCGCCTTCGAAAAGCAGGCGGTCGCTCATCTTCCAGAGAAAGATTGGATTGAAGGTGGCAGTGAAAGAAGAATTGGCGGCGCGCGAGTCTGGTGGCACGGGCGCGGCCGGGCCGTATCCGCCTCGTGTGGCCATAAAGGTTGCGGAGCCATAACCGCCCAGAAGCATCTTTGTGCTGCCGGGAAAGGAGTCTTTGGCCATTTGCTTGACCTGTTTGAGTTCCTTGTCGAATTCGTCCAAAGTTTGATCGGTTTCCGCCTGGCGCGAAGCGGTCTTCTTTTGGAGGTCATCCACTTGAGATTTGACGTTGGCTGTTTCCTGGTTCGTTCCTTTTGCGAGCACGGCCTGCATCTGAGATTTTAGCGTCTCCATCTCTTGTTTGAGGCGTTCGTGTTCTGCTTTAAGTTTCTCATAGTCCTCCTTCGAAACGAATTTGTCGCTGCCGGTCTGGTCCTGGCCCTGTGCGACGCTCACCGCCGCGACGATGAATGCCAAGGCGAGTGTTTGAATGTATCTCATGGATTGCCTCCACTCTGTGCAGTGTGTTTGTTGTTGGTCTCCTTCGGAGCGAGCGTGCGCACGTAATTCACGATGTCCCAACGTTGCTCTTCCGAAAATGCTTCCTGAAAAGCGGGCATCGGCGCGTTGCCCGCGCTCATCTTCCAGAAGATCGCTCCGTCCGTTTGTTGCCACATTTTGGAATCGGACAAGTTGCCCGGCTTTCGTTCCAGGGAGGCAGCGGCCGGGCCATCACCCCTTCCGGAAGGCCCGTGGCACGGGAGGCAGCCCACCGTGAAGAGTTCCTTTCCTCGCGCGATTGACTTCTCGTCCGCAGGAGTCGGATTTTGTTTGCGGGCCGCCCTGGCCGGAGCCATCCAGACATTGGTCCCGCTCTTGGGCGCTTCCTGTGCTTCATTGAGGACAGCGCGCGAACCACCTGCTGCGATGAGCAGCACAATCGCGATCGGTACCAACTTCAAAAAACACTTCAAAGGGGCATTCAAACAATAATATTTTTACCAGCTTGACCATGCTCGAATGACGAAAGAGAAGCTACACATTTTTTGTCATTTACCGTGCATATTCTTGTTATGAGAATTACCCCGGGTTCGTATGATAAACGATGTGGATGCCTTGACGAGGCTCACCGGCAAGAACGCAAGCACCTATCTCAAAAAGAACCATCCGAGAGGCAGGACATTGTGCGGACATTTCGAATTGGACCGCGAGCCGGCGGGAGCATGGCCGGGCGTCCCTTTTGGCAGTGGCGGTACAGCGGACGCGAAAGTGGTGGATGCGACAATGGCCAAGGGCATGAGTTTCGTCGCGCGCTGGGGCTCGGCCTGTGGGAAGGCATTTGACGCGCAGCAGTTTCTTGCAGTCCACGCTCAGTTTGATTGGATGAAGGACATCTTGAAAGGCCGCCAAAGCCAGCCTTGGACGGAGTTTCGCGCTGGAGAGTGAAAGCCTTACGACGAGTCGCGTCACTGGCCACCGATTCACGGCAAGGCAACAGATTTTGACCCTGGAGATGAGGGTCGCGCGCTGGTAGAGCGGCGCAAGGTGGGCCCGGTGCAAATTGGAGTTTTCGGAGAACCAAAACTACGCTACTCTTGACCGAGAATGAATTTGTCTGCGTTACCGACCGAAACCAGCGATCCGATCAATGCGCGCATCCTCGCCGTGTCGGAAGACCGCCTCCAGGGCTTTCAGCGTGACCCGCTGGGTGAAATCGCGCGCCAATCCGGTGTGGAGATGTCCGTGGTCATCGAGCGAATCCAGGCGATGCTGCGGTCGGGAACGATCCGCCGGGTGCGGCAAACCCTTCTGGCGACAAATCTGGCCCAGGGCGCGCTCGTCGCCTGGCAGGTGCCGTTGGACAAGCTCGACGCGGCCTTCGATTTCATGTTTCAGAAGGATCCGTTCTCAGGACACATCGTGATCCGCTCGACCGACGCCGCGACGCCCGGTTCGAATTACAAACTGTGGACCACGCTCAAGGTGCCGCAAGGTTTCTCCTTGCGCAGGCACTGCGAATTCCTTTCGCGGCAGACGGGCGCCGAAAAATTCATGCTATTACCGGCCAAACGATTGTTCGCGCTGGGTGTCGGGCACGTGCGGCGTCGCGGCATGGAACCGGGCAGCAAGGCGGATGTGCCCGCCGAGGTCATTGAAGTCACCACGACGACGCTCAACGAACTGGAGTGGCGGATTCTGACGGCGTTGAAGCGTGAATTCGAGGCCTGGGAAATCGGGCCCGACCCCTGGGGCGGGCGCGCCCGCGAGGCAGGCGTTCCGCTGGAAACTTTTCTTGAAGTGGCGGAGGATTTCAACCGGCGCAAGGTCATCGGGCGCTTTTCGACCTTCCTCGAGCACGTCAAGCCGCTGGCGAGCGGAGAGCGTGTCACACGGTTCAACGCGCTGTTTCACTGGGCCGTGCCGGCTGGCCGGGAGATTGAAACGGGACGTGAAGTGGGACGTCATCATATCATGACGCACGCCTACTGGCGGGAAGGCGGGCCGGAGTTTCGCAACGTGAACATCATGGGAGTCGCGCACGGCACGGACAAGGAACTGGTGCTCGCGCACAAGGCGGCGATTGACGAGCACCTGAAGCGGTGCGGCATTCCGGTGAGTTACACAAACGTTTTCTGGGGCGGGCGCAGTGAAATCAAGCCCTCTGAAATCTCGCCGTTTGCCTACCGCGAGTGGTGCCGGAGCGTCGGACTTGATCCCGGTCTGATGAAAGGCTGAGTTGGCCGCAGGACGAGCCTGCGCGGATCATTCACGGCTCGTCCCGACGATTGCTTCCGGCCGGTACATGTCCCGGTTGCTGCCTTGAAACTCGGCCTTGAGGCGGACGCGGAAGCGTGACAAATCCACCAGTTCCCAGTGGAGGAACTTCCACTGGCCTTTTTTTTCTCCATCGTGCTCGATGCCGACGATCAAATGATGGGCATCATCGAGAATCTTGTTTGTCTCCTTCTTCGGCTCGTAATAGAACGTGCGAAAAGTGCTGTCGCGGCTGCCCCGTTCATACAGTTTCGGATCGAGATAAGTGACGCGGCCGGTGGCCTTATCCAGGAGGCGGAGATCGGGGTAACCGGAGTGCTGAATCTTGCCCGACGCGGTTTTCGGCCAGTCACATTCAAATCCTGGAATCCGGTTCAGTTCGTCTTTGATCGCCTTCTCGAAGTGCGCGCTGACCTCGTTGATCCGCTTTTCCTTTTGCGCCGGGCTGCCGGGCGCATTCATCTGCTCCAACACCTTGTCGAGCGCACCGCCGATCCGGGTCAGCAACGCGCGGTCAACCGCATTTGTGGAGTCGAAGGGGATGATGGTCCTGCCCGTCGCGGCCTTGAGAACTTCGGCGAAGGGAATGCCGTTCAAGGCGACTTCATCGCGCATCAGGGAACTGACCGCCGTCCCCGCGGCCTCGTGCGGATCCGCGGCAACCGCTGCCTGCGTCGCGACAGCCAACAGAAGAATTGCGGCAAGAGTGCTGCTCATGGAATGCGGACGACAGGTTAGCGCGGCATGGAGGCAATGCAATCCCTCGTGTCAGTAGCGGCCCTCGCCGATGTGAGTGGAGGGCTGGCAAGTTGCGATCCAACTTGACTCGCTGGGGAAATTTGCAAAGTTTGCAGCCAGCCGTAGGAGACGGATCAAGAGCAGACCTGTGCGCATCTTTTATCAAATCTCTGATCTCGTGCGCATAAGTGTCCTTGTCGTTTCGTTGGTGACAACGGAGGTGGTGGGTCAGAGTTTGCTCGTGGACCAAGCCAGCGGGACGACCAGTGATGCCCTGGGACAGTATAGTCAGATTCCGGATAACCAAATCGCTCAATCCTTCACGCCATCCTTTTCGGCAGTGGGTTTCGTTCAGTTAGGTGTGGTGGTCCCCGCGTATCCGGGCAATGATCAAGTGACCTTCGCGGTGAATTTGCGGTCGGGAGCTTACAATGGTCCCATAATCAGCAGCACGGACCCCGTGATTCTGGTCAATCACTTTGGTCAATTTGGCACCTTCTACTTTCCGGCGAACATTCCGGTGACTCCCGGCCAGTTGTATTTTTTCGAACCAATCCTCCAGTCCACCGGGAGTCTGGATATCGGTGACAAATCCCCATCCAGTTATGCAGGCGGAGACGAGTGGAACAACGGGGTGCCGTCGGGAGGAGTCGCTGACTATTGGTTTCGTGAGGGTATTGTCGTGCCGGAGCCGTCCATCATTGCTTTGCTCGGTGTTGGCGCGGGATGGGTTCTCATTCGACGGAAGCGGAGAACGGACCGTCGAGTCGAAGCGGTACCGAACGGTTGGAACGAGCGCGTGGTACGGAATGGCGCTGGCAATCGTTGTTCTCAAAAGCGCCCGACACCTATTTGCCCGGTCGTTTCGCGGGGATTACCCATTGCTTGTTCCAGTAAAGCTCCCATAGCTTTTCCAAGCGGGTGAAAGAGGCGTGTCCATCGACGAAGCTGACGTTTATGCCGCCGGGAAGATCGTTTTTCGGGTTGAAGTTTTTTACCGCAGCCGAGAGCGAAGCGCCGTGCCGTGGGACGGTGAAGCGCGACATGTCTCCATTGCCAACGTAGTCATCCCCGGTAAACAGATTTCGAGCCGGTGGATTGTTCGTCTCCGGCCAGCCGTCCACCCACACCGAATCCTGGACCACCGGCGTTTGAACAGGCGATTGCACCGCTGCATCCTTCAGATAAAACCTCGAGTCGTTCTTGGGGTGAAAGGGGTCGTCACCGTTGTAAAACCATCCATTGAGCGCGTAGCTTCCCTGCCATTCCTTGCCCCGGGCGCCGTAGGCCCAGTACCAGGCGCGGTTGACGCGCCCGCTGCTCGGATTGTCCTTGCGCAGGCTGGCCTTCATCTCGGGCGCGGTGGGGCAGACCCGCGCGGCATTGATCGCCGCGTAATTCGTGGCCAGCAGCGACATCCACAAGTCTCCTCCCGGATCGGCGTACGTGAGGGACGCATTAAAGTCCGTCATATAAAGAAAAGTGGACAAACCCAGTTGCTTCAGATTGCTGACACACTTGATGGCGTGTGCCTGCGACTTTGCCCTCGCCAGGGCGGGTAGAAGCAGGGCCGCCAGAATCGCGATGATCGCGATGACGACCAGCAGTTCGATCAGGGTGAAGGCGCGGCGAAGCAATGAGCGGAATTTCATAAACAGTGCGTTGGGTCAGGTCCGAGAATGGATAGTCCAGATTCCATGAACGGTCAACCTCTACGGGCGAAGCGCCTTCTCAAATCAACGAAAGATGCCCGGGTTGGCGGGACCGGTGGTCAAGGCCGTCGCCATGCGCTGATTGGACCGTGACCGCGAAAATCGCAGTGGTCATGGTGCCGGCGAGAAGTCAGTCTTGGCTTTGGCGAACCCTCGTCGTATTCTCCCCGTTCAACCGTGAAAACTCATTCCTTCAATCCCCTCTGTCTCGCGCTGTTGATCGCGGGCTCCTGCCTGGCCGCCGGTCCGGAACCGTTTTCGCAGACGCATAAACCGGTCCTGCACGGACGTCATTGGGTCGCCATTACTGGCAAACCGCTCGGCGCCACTGCCGGCGCAAAGATGTTCGAGCGCGGTGGCAACGCCATCGACGCCGCCTGCGCCATGCTCGCCGTCGTGTGCACGATGTATGACGATTTGAGCTGGGGCGGTGAAACGCAGGCATTGATTTACAATCCGGGAACAAAAAAAATTGTCGGCATCGACGCGTTGGGAGTGGCGCCGACCGGCGCCACACCGGAATTCTTCCAGGAACTGCCGCAGGTCAGAACGAACAGGCTCCATTACCCGCCGGCGGAGGGTCCGCTCGCAGCGGTGACGCCGGGCACTCCCGGCGGTTTGATGGTGATGCTGGCGGAGTACGGGACGATGTCGCTGAAAGACGTGTTGCAACCGGCGATGCAGATGGCGGACGGTTATCCCATCGAAGGAGAGGCGGTACGGAAAATCGAGCGTTACGCCGACAAGCTCAAACAGTGGCCGTATTCAAAGAAGGTTTTCTTCCCGCACCCCGGAACCGAACACGAAGCGCCCCAACCCGGCGAGATCTGGCGTCAGCCGGATCTGCTGGCCACGTTGCAGAAACTCGTCGATGCCGAAGCGGCGGCGCTCAAAACGGGCAAATCGCGCAAGGAGGCGATCTATGCGGCCTACGATCGTTTTTACAAGGGTGACATCGCCGAGGAATACTGCCGCGGATCGCGCGAACAGGGCGGCCTGCATACTCCCGACGACCTCGCAAACTGGAAGGTGGAAATCGAGGAACCCGTGACGACCACCTACAAA
The DNA here is from genome assembly GCA_035607015.1 of Candidatus Angelobacter sp. NCBI lineage: Bacteria > Pseudomonadati > Acidobacteriota > Terriglobia > Candidatus Angelobacter > Candidatus Angelobacter sp. The sequence goes on from DATNDF010000417.1 coordinate 16,486, forward strand.
GGCATCGAGGTTTACAAACTGACGTGCTGGACGCAGGGACCCGTGATGTTGCAGGAGCTAAATCTTCTGGAAAACATCGACGTTCAGCCGATGGGGTACGACAGCGCCCGCTACATCCACACGCTCTACCAGGTGATGAACCTCGCCTGCGCCGACCGTGATTTCTATTACGGGGACATTTATTTCCCGCCCGAGGAACCGATCCGCGGACTGCTTTCAAAGGAATACGCGAAGGAGCGGTT
>DATNDF010000418.1 GCA_035607015.1 Candidatus Angelobacter sp.
GTTGACGTATAGTCTGCACGGACGCATTTTCAGCGATCCTTGGGAAATTGGCTTCAAAGAAATCCACTGTCGGCTTAATATGCGGCCGTGTCGAAACTGCGGTGCGGAAATGAGCGTGCCGTGGACAAAGGCAAACCCTGCGAGGGGCGCCCGTTCTGCCACGTCCGGCTGTGGAACCGCGCCGGCTGCCAGGCGAAGATGGAATGCGGTAACACATGAACAAGACGATCAGACGAAAAATCCGACTATTGCTGGTGGATGATCATCCGCTTGTGCGGGAGGGCATCCGGTCGTGTCTGTCAACGCGCAAACAACTGGAGATCGTCGGCGAGGCCGCTGACGGACAGGAAGCCATCGCGAAGACGAAGGACCTGAAACCGGACATCGTGTTGATGGACATCAATCTGCCGGGGGCGAACGGCCTGGAGATCACGCGCCAGCTCCGCCGGGACGCGCCCAAGACCAAGGTGTTGATCCTCACCATGCACAACAACAAGGAGTACGTGTTGCAAATCGTCCAGGCCGGCGCGTCGGGGTATGTGTCCAAGGATACGTTGCCCGAGGAATTGGCGCAGGCGATCGAACAGGTGGATCGGGGCGAGGCATTTTTCAGCGCGAGCGTGGCCCGCTTCGTCCTGAACGATTATGTGGCCAGTTCAGTGCGGCGCAAATCCGCTGAAGAAGAACTGTCCGAGCGCGAGCGCGAGGTGCTTGGCCTCATCGCCGACGGAGGCAGCAACAAGGACATCGCGTCGCGACTCGGCTTGAGCGTTCGGACCGTGGAAACCCATCGCGCTCGCATCATGCGAAAATTGGGCATCCGCACGACCGCCGGTCTTACCAAGTTCGCTCTCCGGCACGGCATTGCCACGCTGACGTGATGGAGTCGTGCCGGCGCGGTAATTTCCCTCTTTACGCGGCTTGTCGATTTTCAGTGTCTCAGTACTATACCTTACACGCGACCCCGCACTTTCCTTTTTTGAGGTTTTCCGGTTTTTGTGTCAGCTTGGCCAAGCCTGACTTGGATGATTTGCAATCAATACATCTTGCGTGTTTAGCCGGGCATGAATTCCGTAAGAAGGTTTAAAAAAGTGAAAGGGTGACACAGGACCCAGCGTGGCGCCTCATATTATAGATTCCCGATCCGGATTGCCGCCCATGGCGAGTCCTGGCGGCTCTCGGCTTTTTGCGCTTTGCTTCGCCTGCCATCTCGCTTCTTCACTTCACGTCGTAGCGCCTCGTGGATGCGTCTTTTTTGACCCGACCAGCCGGGATTTCCTTCTGAAACCAGAATCCAAGCATGCCGGACGTACCATTTGCTTTTTACAGGTAAAGGGCGAGGTTGGACGGGTCGCGGATTCGCGCGAGCGCACGCAGAGCCGCGCTCGAAAGGGACGTTATCGGAAAATGACTCAATTAAGGAGTATTCAACTGTTGGGGCACCGACAAAATGACGCGGGCCCGGCGGCCTGCCGTAATTCATCGAGTACCGCCGGCCAAGTCGGTACCTGCGGAATCATTGTGAACGCGGTCGGTCGCGCGAAGAAGCGGGCCCGGGAGCCCGGGGCGGGTGCATCGCTCCGCGAATGAACTGATACATGAAATCGCCTCTGAGCATTCTCCATCTGGAAGACGATCCGCTGGACAGCGAGTTGCTGCGGGCGATGCTCGAAATGGAACGAATCACCGCTGACGTAAAGCAGGTGGACCGGCGCGAACACTTTATCTGCGCCCTGCAGGAGGGCAGGTTCGATTTGATCATTTCCGATTACGCGCTGCCTTCGTTTGATGGCCTCACTGCTCTGGGCCTGGCCCGCGACCATTGCCCGTCTGTTCCGTTCATTTTGTTCTCGGGCACGATCGGAGAGGAGGCTGCCATTGAAAGTCTGCATAATGGGGCGACGGATTACGTGCTCAAACAGCGTCCCGAACGCCTCGCGGCTTCGATTCGGCGGGCTTTGCGCGAATCCGAGGACCGGCGCAGACGCCAGCAGGCCGAGGAAGCGCTGCGTGAACGCGAGGAGTTTTTCCGGCTGATCTCGGAAAACGTGACTGACTTGATCGCGGTGGTTGATCTCAAAGGCCGGCGCGTTTACAACAGCCCGTCCTACAAGTACCTTTTGGGCGATCCGGAAAGACTGCTGGGAACAGACGCGTTCGAGGAGATTCATCCCGAAGACCGCGAGCGCATTCGCCGGGTATTCCGCGAAACAATCGCCGCCGGGACGGGACAACGGGCGGAATTCCGTTTTTTGCTCAGGGACGGAAGTGTTCGCTATATCGAATCGCAGGGCAGCGTGATGCGGGACAAATACGGCAAGATGGCCAACGTGATAGTCGTTTCCCGCGACGTGACCGACCGTAAGAACGCCGAGGCGCAGATCCGGGAACAGGCGGCCCTGCTGGACAAGGCGCAGGACGCGATTTGCGTCACGGACATGGAGCAACGCATCCTCTACTGGAACCGGAGCGCGGAAGCCTTGTACGGCTGGAGTTCGGCCGAGGCGGCGGGCAAACGCGCCAATGAGCTCCTCTTCAAGAAGGATTCCTCGCTGCAAATGGAGGCGTTGAAGAGCCTCATCGCAAAACACGAGTGGAAAGGGGAGTTGCGCCAGATCACCAAGGGAGGCGCGGACATCATCGTCGAAAGCCGGTGGACCCTCGTCCACGACAACGAGGGCCGGCCAAAATCCATTCTCGTCGTCAACACCGACATCACCGAGAAGAAAAAACTCGAGACGCAGTTCTTCCGGTCGCAGCGATTGGAGAACATCGGCATGCTCGCCAGCGGCATCGCCCATGATCTGAACAATGTGCTCGCGCCCATCATGATGGCCGTGCCGATGTTGCGCGAAAACCTTGTCAACCCGGCCGACCAGAACCTGCTCGACATGCTCGACCGCAGCGCGCGGCGCGGCGCCGACCTGGTGCGTCAGATTCTTTCCTTCGCGCGCGGCGTCGAAGGCGAACAAAAGTTGACCCAGGTGCGGCATCTGCTGACCGACCTCGAAAAGATGATCGGCGAGACGTTTCCAAAATCCATCCGGTTCGAAAAGAATATCGAACCGGAGCTCTGGGCGGTCAGTGCCAACGCGACACAAATCCACCAGGTGCTGCTCAACCTTTGCGTCAACGCGAGGGACGCAATGGCCGACGGCGGCAAGCTCGGCATTGTGGCCGCGAACCGCCACCTGGGCGAGCTGGAGACCCGACAGCATCCGGATGTGAAACCGGGGCCGTTTGTGGTGATCACCGTGGCGGACACCGGCTCCGGCATCGCCCCGGAGTTGCTGGGAAAGATTTTCGAGCCGTTCTTCACGACCAAGGAACCGGGCAAGGGCACCGGGCTCGGGCTGGCGACGGTGCGTGGCATTCTCAAAAACCACGGCGGGTTCGTGGACGTGGAAAGCCAGGTCGGCAAGGGCACCCGCTTCACAATCTGTCTGCCGGCGATGGAGCGCCGCTCGTCGCAGACGACGTTTACCCGGGCGGCCCAGATGCCCACCGGCCACGGCGAGATGATCCTGGTCGTGGACGACGAGGAGGCAATCCAGCACATCGCGCGCGCGACGCTGGAGAATTTCGGGTACCGGGTTGTCTGCGCGGGCAACGGCGCGGAGGCGCTCACCGTGTACGATCAGCACCGCGACGAGGTCAAGGCCGTGATCCTGGATTCGATGATGCCGTTCATGGATGGCGCCGCAGCGCTGCGCGCGTTCCGCCAGGTCGCTCCCGCGCTGAAGATCATCGGCGTCAGCGGCCTCGGCGGAGAGGATAGGTCGCCAATGGATGCGGGAGGCGCGCAGGCTTTTCTGACCAAGCCGTACACGACGCACGAGCTGTTGTTGAAGCTGGATGCCGTCCTGCGAAACGGCTGACCGGCCCCTCCACGGATCACGCGCGCCGTGAAGAACCGAGCGCAACCACGCAGGTCTCGTGGCCGGCCAATGAATCCAAACCGGTTCAACAACGGTCTGGATATTCGGCAGATTCTTGCTTTAATGAAGGCAGTGGCGAGTTCCGACCCTGAATGAATCGCGCTGCGAACAAATGAATTCCTCCGCGTTGCCGCCGGGTGATCCGCCTGGGGAGGTGCCGAGAGGCGCACTGTCTAATCGACCGGGCTGGCAATATCTCTATTTTGTTTTGGCCGCCTTCGATTTGATCACCGTTTGCGCGAGCCTGTACCTCGGCCACCGGTTCATGCGCATTTATGGGGACTCGGTGAAGACCAATCACGAGTGGTCGCGGCGATTGGGCAGTTATGCCGATCTGGCCCAACTGGCTGCCGCGGTCAACGCGCCGGGAAATGACATATTCGACTCGCATGATGTCGCCGCCGAATCTGCCAGGATGGAGGCGGCGCTGGCGCGATTCAACGAGAGACTGCGAGCAGTTCGCTCTGAATCGAACTCCAACGTGCCTCCCGAGACGCTCAAGGGATTGTTACCCCGGATGGACGCGGTGCGGGCCGCGATGGATCGCATGGTGACGGATGCGCAAGGGGTCTTCACCTCCTTCAAGGGCAATCTGTCCAAGGATGCGGGGGAACACATGGCGGCCATGGACCGCGAATTCGCCGGCCTGAACACCGCGCTGGTGAGTCTGCGCTCGATCGTGAGAGACATCCAGGACAGGCATTTCACCGCGCAACTGGCCATCGCTTCTTCCGTCCGCAGGTTGGAATACTTTATTGCTGTGGCGATCGCTTTGATGGTCGTGGGCATTGCGGTCTATGGCACCAAGCTTGCCCGGAGCATCGCCGCGGCACGAAACGCCGAGGAAAATGAGCGGGTGGTCGGCGCATTGAAGGCAAGCGAGGAAAAGTACCGCTCCGTCATGGAGTCCGCGAACGACGCCATCCTCATAGCGAACGCGGACGGAAGCATCGTCTCGTGGAACAAGGCGGCGCAAAAGATGTTTGGGTACGCGGACGAGGAGATGGCCGGTCAATCACTGGCGCGCCTGATGCCGAAATTCTGCGATGACCCCCACGGTGAGGGGCCGGGCCATTTTCATCCGACAGGGATGAGCGACGTGACCGGCGGCGCCGTCGAGTTCAGCGGGCGGCGCAAGGACGGGACTGAGTTTCCGCTCGAGCTTTCACTGGCAACCTGGGAAAGCGGAGCGCGACGCTACTTTAACGGAACCATCCGGGATATCACGGAGCGGAAAAAGGCGGAACAGGAACGCGCGGACCAGGCGCGGCTGGATGCGTTCCATGCGGATGTGAACCAGGCGTTGAACCGTTGCCAGAGCGTCCCCGTGATGCTCCAGGAGTGCACCGTCGCGATGCACGCGCATCTGGAGGCTGCCCTCGCGCGGATCTGGATCCTTGATGAAACACGCGTGATGCTGGTTCTGCGGGCCAGCGCCGGCATGTACACACACCTTGATGGTCCGCACAGCCGTGTGCCGCTCGGCAAGTTCAAAATCGGACTCATCGCCGAGGAGAAAAAACCGTGGGTGACGGACGACGTGCCCAACGATCCCCGCATCAGCAACAAACAATGGGCCATCTCCGAGGGAATCGTTTCTTTTGCCGGTTACCCTTTGTTCGCCGGCCAGGACTGCGTCGGGGTCGTCGCGATGTTCGCGCGCCGGCGGATTCCATCGCGGACCCTGGAAGCCCTGGCGGCAATCACCCCGTCCATCGCGCAGTCCGTCGAGCACCTGCGCGCTCAAGAACAATTGAAACAGGCCAAGGAAGCGGCGGAATCCGCCAGCCGGGCCAAAGGTGAATTCCTGGCCAATATGAGTCACGAAATCCGGACGCCCATGAACGCCATCATTGGGATGACCGATCTCGCGTTGAATACGGCGCTGTCGGAGACACAACGGCATTACCTGGAGACGGTGAAGAACTCCGCTGATTCGCTGCTGAGTCTGCTCAATGACATTCTTGATTTCTCGAAGATCGAAGCCGGTCGCCTGGAACTGGAGAAACTCGATTTCTCGCTTCGCGAGCAACTTGGCGCAACGATCAAAACACTCGCCGTCAAGGCGCACGAAAAAGGGCTCGAGCTGTCCTTGCGCATACCGCCGGAGGTGCCCGACTCCTGGCGCGGCGACGTGCATCGTCTGCGACAGGTCGTTGTCAATCTGGTGGGCAATGCCATCAAGTTCACTGAGGCCGGAGAAGTGTCGGTCCAGGTCGGCGCGGAGGGAGTCGGCGCGGACGCGCCTGAGCGCCCGGTGGCTGCCATTGGCGGCTCGGTGCTTTCCACGCCACCGGCGGCGGAAAGGAATTCGTTTCTATATTTCGTGGTCCGGGACACTGGCATTGGCATCCCGCGGAACCGGCTGCGCCACATTTTCAAGGAGTTTTCCCAGGCCGACAGTTCGGTGACGAGAAAGTATGGCGGGACGGGACTGGGCCTGTCCATTTCACGCCGGTTGATCGAACTGATGGGCGGCAGCATCTGGGTCGAGAGCGACGAAGGCATGGGCAGCACCTTCCATTTCATCATGAAACTCGAGCCCGGCAGCGGTCCGCCGCGCGTTCCAGTTGCGCCGGAGGAATTGAACGGCCTGCGTTTGCTGGTGGTGGACGACAATCAGAGCAGCCGCGCAATTCTGGCCGAGGTGCTGCGGAGCTGGCGCGTGGAGCCGGTCGCCGTCAACACCGCAGAGGCTGCAATGGCGGAGTTGCAATCGGCCGCCGGGCAGGGCAGGCCGTTCAGACTCGCCCTCGTGGACGCCATCATGCCGGGAACGGACGGTTTTACCCTGGCGTCATGGATCAAAAACCATCCCGACCTGGCCGAAGCCACGATTTTGATGGTCAGGTCGGCGCGTCAACCCGGCGACACCGAGCGCATTGAAGCCACCGGGGCCGCCGCGTCGGTGGCAAAACCCGTTCAACCGCTCGAACTGCTCGACGCCCTGCTCAATGCGCTGGGCGCCCGTGAAACCAGGCTGCGTCTTGCGGAAACGAAAGAGACCGCTTGGAAAGCCCGGCCATCGGGCACCGGACTGAGCATTCTCCTGGCCGAAGATCATCCGGTGAACCGCGAGCTGGCGGTTACGATCCTGACGCAGGAAGGACACCGTGTGATCGAGGCCGGCAACGGCAAGGAGGCGCTGGCTCTGGCCACGCGCCACAGATTTGATCTGGTTTTGATGGACGTGCAGATGCCTGAAATGGACGGATTGGAAGCCACCCGCCTGATCCGGGCGCACGAGGAGCAGTCCGGCCGGCATCTGCCGATCATCGCGCTGACCGCTCACGCGATGAAGGGAGACCGGGAAACGTGCCTTGCCGCTGGCGCCGACGCATATCTGAGCAAACCTGTGAAACGTCGCGAATTGCTGGAAGCGATCGGGAGCCTCGTGCATCCGTCGGTCGCGGACGTCCACCGGGCCCCTGCGCCGGCGGTGTCGGAGGAAATGAATTTCGACCGCGAACGTCTGCTGGAGCAACTGGGCGGTGGTGAGGAGATGGTTCAGAAACTGGTCCAGATGTTTTTGGAAATGCTGCCGAACCATCTGGCCGAGCTCCGCAACGCCGCGACAAAAGGAGACCACCTGGTGCTTTCGCGCGTGGCGCACATGTTGAAGGGCGCGATTGCCAATTTCGGCACCGGCCCGGCGCACGCCGCCGCCGCCCGCCTCGAGCAATCGGCGAAGAAATCGGATCTGCCCGGGATCGCCTCGGCCCGGGCCGATTTCGAAAATCAGTTGGACAAACTGGTGGGCGAATTGAAAGGATACCCGGGCCGGGGTTCGGGGAAGGGAAACGCAGGTTGATGAAAATACTCATTGCCGAAGATGATCCGGTGTCCAACGAGATGCTCGGCTTCCTGCTGCGGCAATGGGGCTACGAGGTCGTCTCCACGCGCAATGGCGCCGAGGCCTGGGCCGCCATGCAGGCAAGCGGCGCGCCGTCGCTCGCGGTCCTGGACTGGCAGATGCCCGAGTTGGACGGTGTCGAAGTGTGCCGCCGCGTCCGTCTTCGGGCTGAACTCAAGCACGCGTATTTGTTGATCCTGACCAGCATGTCGCGGCCCGACGAGATTGTCACCGGACTCGAGGCGGGTGCAAACGATTACATCATCAAACCGTTCAAGGCGCCCGAGCTGCGCGCGCGGTTGAGCGTCGGCGCGCGCGTGGTCGAGTTGCAATTGGAACTCGCGGATCGCGTTGCGGAACTGGAGAAGGCGCTTTCCGAGGTCAAACAACTGCGCGGCATTCTGCCCATCTGCGCCTATTGCAAGAAAATCCGCGACGACCAGAATTATTGGCAGCAGGTGGAAAGCTACTTCACCGCGCACACCGACGCCAGATTCAGCCACAGCTTTTGTCCGGACTGCTACGAAAAGATCATCAAACCACAACTCGACGGGCTGGGGATAGAGCCGGAGAAAGACTGATCATCCGCGTCGCCCCCGCTGACGCCGCACTTGCCCTCCCGGGCAACCTTCAAAGCGGCTGACGCCTCCGCGCTTTACATCAGCTTCAGCAAAGTGTCCGCCATTTCGGACGGCGTGGCCGCGACGCCGATGCCGGCGTCCTTGAATGCGGCGATCTTCGCCGCCGCCGTGCCTTTGCCGCCGCTGACGATGGCGCCGGCGTGGCCCATGCGCCTTCCCGGCGGAGCGGTCGCGCCCGCGATGAATCCCGCCACCGGTTTCCTGCAATTCTTTTTGATCCACTCGGCGGCTTCTTCCTCCGCGCTGCCGCCAATCTCGCCAATCATGATGATGCCGTGCGTGTCCGGATCGTCGTTGAACAGTTTGATCACGTCGAGGTGCGATGTGCCGTTGACCGGATCGCCACCGATGCCGACGCACGTGGACTGACCGACGCCGCGGCAGGTGAGTTGCCAGACCGCTTCATAAGTCAGCGTGCCGCTGCGCGACACCACGCCCACGTGGCCCTTCTTGTGAATGTAACCGGGCGCTATGCCGATGCGGCAGCCGCCAAAGGAATCCCTGCCTTCACCGGGTGTGACGATGCCCGGACAGTTCGGGCCGATAAGCCGCGTCTTTCTGCCTTCCATCGCGCGCTTTACCTTCACCATGTCGTTGACCGGAATACCTTCGGTGATGCAGACGACCAGATCGAGTCCGGCGTCCACCGCCTCGAGAATGGCGTCGGCGGCGAAGGGTGGCGGAACGAAGATCGCGGAAGCGGTCGCGCCGGTTTGCTTCGCCGCTTCGGCTACGGTGTCGAAGATGGGCACTTTGTTTTCAAAAAGCTGTCCGCCTTTGCCGGGCGTGACGCCGGCGACAATCTGCGAGCCGTATTCGAGGCTGAGCTTGGTGTGGCGTGCGCCAAAGCTGCCGGTGATGCCCTGGACAAGGACTTTCGTTTGAGGAGTGACGAGGATGGACATGAGGTCTTGTGTTTATGCCCTAAGGCCGGCGGTTTTTCTGTTGTTCGAGTCGTTCTCTGATGGGACGCAAAAAGCGCAGCATTGCGAGGTCCTGCTCACGCCCGGCGGCTTCTTTTGCCAGAATCAGCGCATTCAGACTCAAGAATTTGAATTCCCCAAACGAGAATTTCGCCACGATGCTCTGACGATCCACGGCCGCGAAACCACCGATTCCGGCAACATCGCTGAGGCAATCCAGTTTTCCAAGATCAGTTTGCAAATTGGGATTCTTCAGATCACCGAAACGATCTCGCGTCATTTCCAACGGCAATTTGTTCGCGGTCAGGCGATGAGATGGATGCAAGTCAGCGACGACGGATTCGATGCGCCTGATGTTCTCTTCACCGAACGGGCAGCAAATATCCAGATCAAAGGTTGCCATGGGAACTCCGTGATGAACGGCACAGACACCGCCGATCACAACGAAGTCAAGGCCGCTGCTTTTCAGGCGGATGAGCAATGCCTGGTCATTCTGCGGCATGAGCAGAGCTGGCTTCCTGAACAGTTAATAAAAAATCAATCACTTGCTGGTGCTCCGCCAACCGTTGCTCGGGAGTCAACGTGAGCGCGTGTTCAATCAGCGACATGTCAACGCCTGCTTCCATCGCTGCCCGCCACGCCGGACCGGCATCCGGCGGACAAACATATTTGCCGTTGATCTGAGCCAAGGTTTCCTCGTCGAGCATGAGGAATTATTTCGCGTTCCTTTTGTGAATGCAAATCGTATTGCCGTCCGGGTCGAAAATCATCGCCATGCGGCAGACCGCGGTCTGGATCGGTTCGATGCGGAACTTCACCTTGTTCTTCTTCAAATGTTCAATCGAAGCGTCGAAATCCTCGACCTCCAGTGCGGCGGAACAGCCGTCGGGGCTGGGCTTGAACGCGGGCGCCGACCCGATGGCCAGCGCATACGGGCCGAATTCATATTCCGTCCACTGGCCGTGTTCGGAATCCTTGACTGTCGCGGGTTTCAAGCCGAGCACGCCCTCATAAAACGCGCGGGCACGCTTCATGTCCGTGACGGCATAACAACAGAAGGCGAGTTCGATGACTTTGAGCATGACCAGACCGGGTGTTTAATTTCAACCGGACTGAAACTCAACTCTTTTCCTGTGCTCATCGCCTGCGGAAGACTCGGACGAAAGCGCCTTTGCGGACCGCGTCGTCGCCGGCGTGGACAACTTTTGTTTCTGGCGACTCGCTTTCTCCGGCCGACGGGGTGTATTCTTGGTGCAGGAATGTCGTACCAACCGGACAGTATGTTGGTGAAACGATCGAACGTGTGAATATCAAAGACACAATCGCCGCAATCAACCAGATGCAAGCTGACGGCGTTGTCGAACGCTACGCCATCGGCGGCGCGGTGGGCGCAACCTTCTATCTCGAACCCGTCGCCACGCTCGACGTGGACGTATTTATTACGTTCCGACCCGAGGCCGGGAGTTTGCTGGCCAGCCCGCAGCCCATCTTTGACTACTTCAAGGCGCATGGTGGCAGAATGGAGGGCGAATACATCGTCATCGCCGGCTGGCCGGTGCAATTCCTTCCCGCCGCCAATCCGCTGATCGCGGAAGCACTGGCGCAGGCCGTCGCGAAAGACGTCGCAGGTGTGTCCGCGCGAGTGTTCACCGCCGAACATCTGGCCACCATTGCGCTCCAGACCGGCCGCGCCAAGGACAAGGCGCGCCTGCTGCATTTTTTTGAAAGCGGAGTGCTCGACCTCGGGCGCTTTCAAACCATCGTCGCCCGGCACGGATTGCGGGAGGACTGGCAGCGCTTTGAAAAACAATTCCTCGGTGACACGCCATGACCTTCGACTTCGCCAGGATTCAGCAAAGCAAGCGTGAGTTCCGCCAACGCCTCGCTGCCGGGCCCATTGCGGAAAAGCTCGCCATGTTGGATGCCCTGCGGGAGCGCGCGCTCGCCATCCGGCCGGCGCAGGCCGTGACGGCGTCAGGCGTGTTGCGCGAAGAACCGCCGCGCAATCGCGCATCGCGAAAGAAATCAGGATGAAGGAGGAATTGCACCGCGACTTCGAACGCGCCCCGGCCGAAACCAAACTGCCTGAACGCCCCGACTACGAGGCGGCGAATCGTTTCCTCGTCAAAGCGCGACATTCGGCTGCTAAGAATGAAAAAGGTTAAAACTTATGGGCGCGACCCGTGATGATTTCATCAAGTATCCTCGCACGCCGCATCTGTTTGGCTCGCAGGGAACGGATGATGATAAACACCTTGGCCGAAAGGAATCCGAGGCATTCTTCGCTGACCCATCGTTGATTGTAGAGGAGAAAATTGACGGCACGAATGTCGGTATTCACTTCGCGTCGAGCGGCCGGCTGGTATTGCAATGCCGTGGCCACGAAATCACGGAAGGGATGCATCCCCAATACGATCTGTTCAAGCAGTGGACTTCGGTGAAGCGCCCCGTTTTGGAGGGGATGCTCGGCAGCCGGTTCATCCTCTACGGTGAATGGCTCTACGCCAAGCACTCCGTTCACTATCGCGCGCTGCCGCACTACTTTTTCGAGTTCGACATTTATGACAAGGATGCCGGCCAGTTTCTCGACCTGGTTACGCGCTTGCGGATGCTGGAAGGAACGGGTCTGCATACCGTGCCGGTGGTTCATCGTGGCCGAATCACAGCGGAAGAACTGCAATCGCTCATCGGGCCGTCGGCCTTTGACAGTGCCTTTGACAATCCTGTCACGGGCAAGACCGACAATTTGATGGAAGGACTTTACGTTCGCACTGAGGCCGGCGGCTACGTCACCGGGCGCGCCAAGCGAGTACGTCAGGAGTTCGTGGAGAAGTTGAAGCAGAGTGAGCACTGGCAGCATCAGAAGATGATTCCAAACGTGCTCGCCGAGGGAGCAGACATCTGGTTGTGAAAACCTGGACCGACATCGCGCGCGCGACGAACGCACAAGTTCTGGAATGGGCCGAAGCCCAGGCATGGGCTCGCGACATGGCCGGTTGCAATCAGGACGTGCAATGGCACGCGGAAGGCGATGTATGGACGCACACCAGGATGGTCTGCGCTGAAGTTGAGCGGCTCTCCGATTGGCCGTCGCTTGATCGCGCCGCGCAGTTGAAGCTGCTGTTCACCGCACTGTTCCATGACGCCGGCAAGCCAGCCACCACTGTTCTCGACCCGGGGTCGGGCCGGACACGCTCGCCCAAGCACGCGCTGGTCGGTGCGGAAATCGCGCGGCGGATGTTGCGGGAAATCGAGTGCGATGTCGCCACACGAGAACAAATCTGCGCGCTGGTTCGCTTTCACGGACGCCCGCCTTACCTGCTGGAAAAAGAAAACCCCGAGCGCGAAGTCATCTCGCTCTCGTGGCTTGTGAACAATCGGCTGCTTTACCTGTTCGCTCTGGCCGACACGCGCGGACGTAGGGCCAACGAGATGAGCCGCCCGGAGGAGATCCTGCATCTCTGGAAACTTGTCGCGGAGGAACGCGATTGTTTTGTCCGACCCTACGTGTTTGCCAACGACCACGCCCGTTTCCTTTTCTACCGCGATCAACTCAGCAGCTTGCACTACACACCGCACGAGGAGTATCGCTGCACCGTCACCCTGATGTCGGGTTTGCCGGGCGCAGGTAAAGACACCTGGCTGGCACAGGCCCGCCCCGGCCAGGCTGTCGTTTCTCTCGACGCCATTCGTGAGGAACTCGACGCGGACGGGACGGACAATCAAGGTGAAGTCATTCAGGCGGCACGCGAACACTGCCGCGGACATCTACGCGCGGGCCGTGACTTCTGCTTCAATGCCACTAACGTGACGCGCCAGATGCGCCAGCGATGGATTGACCTTTTCGCGGACTACAATGCCCGGGTGGAAATCGTTTACCTTGAGCCGCCGATGCGGACGGTGCTGGAACAGAACAAACGCAGGACGAATCCCGTGCCAGAGAGCGTCATCCATCGTTTGGTTGAAAAACTTGAACCGCCAACCATCACCGAAGCACACGAGTTGGCATACATTGATTCCATCCATGACCATTGACCCACGCCTTCACCGTCCCGCAGGCGCGGGATCGCGGCGCAGCCGCTCAAAAAGTTGATGGTTGAGAGTTAAAGGTTGAGGGATGATGCCCATGACGATTGATCCGCGACTGAAACGAATCGTTGCTGAACAGCCCTATCCGTTGCTCTTTGCGACGATCAGCGGCGCGCATGTGTTGCCGCTCGACGCGGTCGTCGGCCTGGAGGTCCGCGATGAGACGGTCCAGGACTCGCGCGTTATCGAAGGGCTGGAGATGGACATCGTGAGTCATGACGTGCAGAAGTTCTTCGGCCTGCTGCTCAAGAAGAATGGTTACGTGCTGGAACAGCTGTTCTCGCCGCTCATCGTCCGCACCACGCCGGAGCATGAGGAGTTGAAGGCTATCGCGCGTGGCTGCATCACTAAACATCACTCGCATCACTACTTCGGATTTGCGGAAACGCAGTGGAAGTTGTTCCTGAAGGGAGAACCGGAAACTGTAGCGGCGGTCTGTGACCGCCGAACCGACGGCGCTGACACAGCGCCGCTACAAGCGAAGTCAGTGCGCCGGGTGAAGCCGTTGCTCTACGTCTATCGCATTTTGCTAACCGGCATTCACCTGATGCGAACGGGTGAAATCCAAGCGAACCTCGTGACGTTGAACCAGGAGTTCCGGCTACCTTACATCGCGATCTCGTGGCTCGAAAACTCGCCGGTCCGGAAAAGTCCAAGCTGGATGATGCGGACATTGCTTTCCATGAATCAGAATATCAACGTCTGCGTGTTGAATTGCAGTCCGCCCACGACGCCAGCACTCTGCCCGAGTTGCCGAGTGATGAAACGAGGGCCGCGTTGAATGATTTGCTGGTGCGCGTGCGGTTGAACTCATCCCGACATGAACTTGCCCGATGAACTGGTGCGCCTGTTGCGCGATGTGCCGGCCCTGTCGCGGGCTTATCTCGTGGGCGGTTGCGTGCGCGATTCCCTGCTGGGCATCGTGCACAAGGACTTTGATCTCGAAGTTTACGGCGTGGGTTATGAAGCGCTGGAGCGGGTGTTAAGCGCGCATGGCCGCGTGGATCTGGTCGGCAAATCGTTCGGGGTAATCAAGTTCACCAGTCAAAGCGGGGCGCAGTGGGACTTCAGTCTGCCGCGCCGGGATTCCAAGATGTCCGCCGGGCATAAAGGATTTCGAGTGGAGTTCGATCCGGGCATTGATCCGAAGACGGCGGCGAGTCGCCGGGATTTTACAATCAACGCGCTGATGTTTGATCCGCGCACGGGCGAATACCTCGACTTTTTCGGCGGACGGGATGATCTGGAGAAACGCGTGCTGCGCCACACAAGTTCCGCTTTCGTCGAAGACCCGTTGCGCGTGCTGCGGGGAATGCAATTCGCCGCGCGTTTCGATCTGACGCTGGCGCCAGAGACGGTCGGGTTGTGCCGATCCATCGTGCAGACCTTTCCCGAGCTGGCGGTCGAGCGCGTGGGGATGGAGTGGTTCAAGTGGGCGGGCGCGAGCCGGCGACCGTCGGCGGGCCTGCGCTTTCTGAAGGACACCGGCTGGCTGCGGCACTTCCCGGAAATTGCGGCATTGGATGGGACACCGCAGGACCCGGAATGGCATCCGGAAGGCGACGTGTTCACGCACACGTGTCATTGCTGCGATGCAATGGCGGAATTGCCCGAGTGGCGCGCGGCGGATGAGACCACGCGCCGGGTGCTCATGTTCGCGGTGCTGGCGCATGACTTCGCGAAACCGCAGACCACTCAGGAGGTGGAGCGCGACGGGCAAAAACGTATTGTCTCGCCGGGGCACGAGGAGCAAGGCGGGCCGGTGGCGGAAGCCTTTCTGACGCGGATCGGCGCCCCGAACGAAATAAAAGAACGCGTGGTGCCGCTGGTGAAGCATCACCTCGCCCATTTGCAGATGGTGAGCAACCGCTCGGTTCGGCGGCTGGCGAACTGTTTGAAACCCGCGTCCATTGACGAACTCTGCCTGGTGATGACGGCGGATCATTTCGGCCGGCCACCCAAACCGCGGATCATTCACGAAGGGATTTCGGGGCTGCGGACGAAGGCAGAAGAGCTGCGCCTGCGCGACGCAGCGCCCAAACCGCTGTTGCAAGGTCGCCATTTGATTGCTCGGGGCATGCAGCCGGGCGCGCAGTTTGGCCGGTTGCTCGACGAGGCGTTCGAAGCACAACTTGAGGGCCGGTTCACAGATCTCGACGGCGCTCTGAAATGGCTGGACGAACGGAACTGATGTTTCGTGTTGCGGGCCAGTCGCGCGGTATCTGCCGGAACTGCCGGACGAAGGAACGCGGGAAACATTGAAAGATTTGCCGCGCGGGTGAGTTGGAAGACCGTCGCTGGATTCCGTCAAGCGCGTCAGTCCGGCTTTTCGCCGACACGGTGACCCGGCTGAATTACTTTCCAACCGCCTTCACCACTTTCTGCGCCGCGTCGGCCATGGAATCGCCGCTGATGAGCGCGAGGCCGGATTCGCCGAGCGTCTTTTTTCCGGCTGCGACGTTGTTGCCTTCGAGGCGGACGACCAGCGGAAGCTTCAAGCCGGTCTCGCGCACAGCGGCGACGATTCCGGTGGCAATCACGTTGCAATCCATGATGCCGCCGAAAATGTTCACCAGAATGCCCTTCACGTGCGGGTCGCTTAAAATGATTTTGAACGCGGCGGTCACCTGTTCCTTGCTGGCGCCACCACCCACGTCGAGGAAGTTTGCCGGGCTGCCGCCGAAATGCTGGATGATGTCCATGGTGGCCATCGCCAGACCGGCGCCGTTGACCAGACAGGCGATGTTGCCGTCGAGCTTGATGTAATTGAGAGAATGTTTGCTCGCCTCGATTTCAAGCGGCGCCTCCTCGCCCAGATCGCGCATCGCCTGAATGTTCGCGTGGCGATACAGCGCGTTGTCGTCGAGACCGATCTTGCCATCGAGCGCCATGATCGCTTCCTTGCCATCGGCAGTCTCGACGAGGCAGAGGGGATTGATCTCGACGAGCGAGGCGTCGCACTCCCACCAGGTCTTATACACGCCGAGCAGGAGTTTCGCGGTGGCATTGATCAAGTCTCCCTTGAGCCCGAGGGCGGCGGCGAGCTTGCGCGCCTGATACGGCATGATTCCGACGGCGGGATCAATAGATTCGCGGATGATTTTCTCCGGCGTTTTCCCGGCGACTTCCTCGATGTCCATTCCGCCCTCGGTGCTGACCATCACGATGGGCCGCGACACCGCGCGGTCGAGCAGCACGGCGAGGTAAAATTCCTTCTTGATGTTGGAAGCGGCTTCGACGAGCAGCTTGCCGACGACGCGGCCTTCGGGTCCAGTCTGTCTGGTGACGAGCGCCTGGCCGAGCATGGCTTTTGCGCGCTCGAAAACTTCCGCGGCGGATGAGCAGACTTTCACGCCTCCCTGCAAACCGCTCTTGAAGGTGCCTTTGCCGCGGCCCCCGGCGTGAATCTGGGATTTGACGACGACGCGCTTGTGGCCAGCGGCAAGAAGTTTTTCCGCGACGGCCTTCGCTTCTTCCGGAGCGCTGGCAACGTTGCCGGGCGGCACCGCCACACCGTATTGAGCGAGGAGCTGTTTGGCCTGGTACTCGTGAATGTTCACCTGTTAGTTCAAACTTAAAGGTCTAAAGTCCGAAGCCGGCCACGAGTTCGGACCCTGGGACCCGCCGGACCTATCGCTGATCGACGGGAACAACTTTCAACCCAACCGGCCCGGTGTATTGGCTCTGAGGACGGATCAGGCGGTTGTCGGCCAACTGTTCCAGCAGGTGCGCCGTCCAGCCGGCGGTGCGCGCGATGGCGAAGACAGGTGTGAACAGGTCGGTCGGAATACCCAGCGAGTAATAGACCGTTGCGGAGTAGAAGTCCACGTTGGCGTTCAGTTTTTTCTCCTTGAGCATGAGTTCGGCGATGCGCTCGCTCATCTGAATCCATTTCGGCTCGCCGAGTTTGGAGCTGAGGATTTGTGCCATGCGTTTCAGGTGCGGCGCGCGGGGATCGAGCACCTTGTAAACGCGGTGACCGATGCCCATGATTTTTTTCTTTTGCGCCAAAGCCTCGGCGATGTAGGCATCCACGCGGTCAAGCGAGCCTATCTCCTGCAGCATTTTGATGACGCCCTCGTTCGCGCCGCCGTGCAGCGGGCCTTTGAGCGTGCCGATGGCACTCGTGATGGCCGAATACATGTCACTCAATGTTGCAATCGTGACACGGGCGCTGAACGTGGAGGCGTTCATGCCGTGGTCCGCGTGCAGCACGTAGCACAAGTCCAGCGTGTTCGTCTTTTCGGCCGAAGGTTTCTCGCCGTCAATCATGTAGAGAAAATTCGCTGCCTCACCCAGCGACGGCTCAGGCGGCAGCAAAATCCTGCCCTGACGGTAACGATGGTAATACGCGGTGATGACCGGTATGCGCGCGATGAGGCGAAGCGCCTTTAAACGGTTTTCATCCATCGAATCGTTGTCGGCCTCGGGATCGAAGCATCCCAACGCGGAAACGGCCGTGCGGATGACGTGCATCGGGGGCGCGTCCTTGGGAAATTTTTTAATGATTTCGACGACGCCCTTGGGCAGTTCACGCTTGGCAGCGAGCAGGCCTTTCAGTTCGTCCAGTTCTTTGCGGTTGGGCAGATGGTCGTGGTGCAGCAAATGGACCACCTCCTCGAAGGTCACCTTGCCGGCGAGTTCGTTGATGTCGTAGCCGCAGTAAATCAGCTGGCCAATGTCGCCGCGGACGTCGCTGAGCCCGGTTGCGGCGGCGACGACGCCTTCCAGGCCTTTGGCGGGGGTGGGGGAATTGCTCATCGTGGTGTTGCTGGCTCGTTTCTCGGTTGTACTTGTTTCAATCGTTCTCGAAAAAAATCAATTTAGGAAAGGTGCCCGGACGCGTCAACGGTTTTAACCTGAAAAAATGGAGAAGACGCGCGGCGCCCGGCATTTGCCTTGAATCGCCGCGGCGGGACATGCAGATTGCGCGCGTTGATGAAACTGGCGGCTGTGTCGTTCGTGTTGCTGGCCGGTTTGCTGACGGCCTCCGCGCAAAACGCTTTAAGCAAACTGGAGCGGACACGCCTCTTCGGCGGCGAATATGTCCGGCTGGCCGACTGGGCAAGGTCATACGGGTTCCACCTCTCTGCGGCGCGCAGCAAGGACGAGGTGCTCCTGACCAACGCGGGGTCCAGACTGGTGTTCGCGGTTGATTCACACCGCGCGGAAATCAATGGCGTGACGGTGTTGCTTTCCGCGCCGGTTGCCGCACGCAACGGCACGGTGTTCATCGCCTTGCTGGATTTGCAGACGGCGATACATCCGGTGCTGTTTCCCGAAAAGAGCGCGGTCAGCGCGCCGATCATGAGTGTTTGCCTCGACCCCGGTCACGGCGGAAAAGATCCTGGCAACGAGGAAGGCCGCAGACAGGAGAAGGAATACACGCTGATGCTGGCGCGGGAGGTGCGCGAGCGGTTGGTTGCCGCGGGTCTGAAGACCACGCTGACCCGCAGCGGTGACAGTTTTGTTCCGTTGTCGGACCGGCCGGAGATCGCCAGACAGCGCGATGCCGATCTGTTTGTAAGCCTTCATTTCAACGCGGCCATTGCCGAGAAGGACGTGGTCCAGGGAGTGGAGGTTTATTGCCTTACCCCGCCGGGGGCCAGCTCCACCAACGCGCGCGGCGATTCAGCGGACACCGGCATGTTGACCGGGAACAGATTTGACTCGAAAAACATGCTGCTGGCCTATCAGATCCAGAAGGCGATCGTCAAAACCCTGCCTGCCGAAGATCGTGGAGTGAAACGCGCCCGCTTCGCGGTGTTGCGCACCGCGCGTGTCCCGGCCGTGTTGATCGAAGCGGGTTTCATGTCGCACCCGGTCGAATCGAAAAACATCTTCAACGCGGAATACCGCCAGCGGTTGGCGCGGGCCATCGCGGAGGGCATCCTCGCCTACAAACGGCTGGAGGAACGATGAGCAAAAATGTGGAATCGCCGATCGGCATTTTCGATTCCGGCATTGGCGGTCTCACGGTTGTGCGGCAAATCCACCGCGTCCTGCCGCACGAGGACATCGTGTATCTCGGAGACACCGCGCGTGTTCCTTACGGGACGAAATCGCCGGGCACGGTCATCCGTTTTGCGCGGGAGGACACGCAGTTCTTGATCGGGCAGAAGGTGAAGGCGGTGGTGGCGGCGTGCAACACGGTGTCGGCCTGGGCGCTGACGACCCTGGCCCGTGAATTCGAAGTCCCCGTGTTCGGCGTCATATTTCCTGGCGCGGAAGCGGCCGTGCTGAAGACACGGAACAACCGCATTGGAGTCATTGGCACGACAACGACCATCCGCAGTCAGGCGTACAGTCGCGCAATTCTGGCCCGCGAAGACTCCGCAAAGGTTTTTGCTCGCGCCTGTCCTCTGCTCGTTCCGCTGGTTGAAGAGGGGTGGACGAATCAGCCGGTTACGCTGGCCGTGTTGCGGGCGTACCTTTCGCCGCTGTTGCGCCGCGGCATCGACACCCTGGTGCTGGGCTGCACGCATTATCCGCTTTTGAAGAAGGCGATCCGCGCGGTGGCAGGGAGAAACGTGTCGCTCGTGGATTCAGCTGAAAGCTGCGCACGCTTTTTGAGCGAACATTTGCGGGCCGCCGGTCTGGCGTGCGGAAACAGGCGCCGACCGGGAGTGATCCGGCCGTTTGTAACCGATGAAGCCGAGCGTTTCAACGATTCGGCCAGACGGTTTCTCGGGGCGCCGACGAAACCTGCGCAGAAGGTGGATTTGCCGGCATTCTCCGTTTTTCCTCCGGAGATTGGATGAGGGCCGGGCGCGGCGGCGTTCACACTTTACGTTTCGTGGTCGACGATCCAAGCTGTGAGTTACATGAGCATCGTCACGAAGAATGGAGACAACGGCACGACCGGTCTGATGTACAATCGACGCGTTTCGAAATGCCATCCGCGCGTCGAAGCCTGCGGCAGCGTTGATGAGTTGAACGCTGCGCTTGGCCTGGCGCGCGCGTCGGCAGATCGTGAATTCATCCGCAGCAGTCTGTTTAACATCCAAAAAGATCTCGTGATTTTGATGGGAGAACTGGCCACTGAAACAGACGATCTGCCCCGCTATGCGAAAGACGGCTACTCGACGGTCACGTCCGGGTTGACCGCGGGTTTGGAAAATCTGGTGCGGGAAATCGAATCGCAGAATATCAGCTACAAGGGTTGGGCGACACCGGGCGCGACTCTGAATTCCGCCGCGCTCGACGTTGCGCGCGGCATCTGCCGGCGTGCCGAACGTCGGGCCTGCGGCCTGCGTGAGACAGGCCAACTTCAGAACGCGGAGATCATCGTTTATCTGAATCGCTTGAGCGATTTACTGTGGTTGTTTGCGCGATGGGTTGAAACCCGGCAGATCCCGTCCGGCGATCAGGAGTGACCGGTTTTCAACCGACCCTCTTCAAGACATCGTAGGTGAGAAAGACTTCATCACCGCTTCGCTTGATCGATTTCAGCGCCAGGCGGGCCGCGGCGGCCAGTTTCAACACCGGCGGTCCGTCGGCAATGGTTGGCGCCTGGCGACCACCAAAAACTTTCGGGCAGACAGTCAGGTGCAATTCGTTGACCAATCCATCGCGAAACAGAGAGCCATTGAGTTCACCGCCACCTTCACAAAGCAAACGCTCGATTTTCCACTTGTCCCGCAGCCACATGAATGCCGCGCGAAAATCGATCTCCTGCCCACCAAAAACCTTCACCTCGTCGGCCAGGGCGCGAAGCAGACGCAAGTTGCGTTCGGGAGCCCTCCGGCTGACCAGAACCACGACGGGCGAGAAATGATGACGAAAAATTGCGGCGCGAGGATTTAGCGAACCTGAACCGCTTGCGACGATTCGCAGATTACACTCCGCCAAACCGTTCTTGAGCCGCAAGCGGCGGAATCTCTCCGCGCCGGGGCCGAGGTTGACGCCTTCCTGATCCACGGTCCGGGCACCTGACATGACAGCGTCGGCCGAGGCGCGAAGTTCGAGCAGATGTTCGAAATCCCGCCTGCTGGTGAACGAGGAAACAGCGCGGTTGGCGGTGGCGATCTTGCCGTCGGCGGTCATTGCCATGTTGATGAGAACGAACGGCAGCTTCATAAGATCAACATCGCGTCGCCATAACTGTAAAAGCGATAATGCTCGCGGATTGCCTCTGCGTAGGCAGACAAAATAAGGGAACGTCCGGTCGTTTTGCCGGGCGCGGCAAACGCGCTAACCAGCATGAGCAAGGTCGATTGGGGCAGGTGGAAATTGGTGATCAGCGCATCGACAATTCCAAACGGGAATGGTGGATAAATGAAAATGCGAGTACGCCCGTGGCAACCCACCAGGCGCCCTCCGTTGGCAGCGGCCACACTCTCCAGCACGCGCACTGAAGTCGTCCCGACGGCGATGACGCGGCGCCCGTCTTTTTTCGCGTCATTGATGGTTTGGGCCGCGGAGGGACCGAGATCAAACCGTTCCTCGTGCATGACGTGCTCCTGCAATGTTTTCGTTTTCACGGGTGCGAAGGTACCGGGGCCGACGTGCAGGGTGACGAAGCAAATTTGTGCGCCTCGCGAACGGATTTCTTCAAGCAACTTGTCAGTGAAATGAAGACCGGCGGTTGGTGCCGCCACAGAACCGGCAGTCCGGGCATACACGGTCTGGTAACGATCACGGTCCTGGGTTAATCCGTTTTGTGACTCGCGGAGGACATAGGGAGGCAACGGCACGGCACCCAGGGAGTCCAGGTTTTCAAAAATGTTCGCGATGTTGGAAAACTGAAGTCGGCAGAGACCTTCTGGATTTTTTTCAATCACCGTCGCCGCGACTTGGGTCGGTTGACCTGCATTGTTCCGGAAAATAATATTTACGCCAGGTCGCACCCGTTTACCCGGGCGCAGCAACACCCACCAATCGTTCGTGCAAACTTCTTCAATCAACAACACCTCCGTTTCGCCTCCTGTTGACGACTTGGCCCCCCGCAACCGTGCTGCAATCACACGCGAGTCATTCAAAACAAAAACGTCACCCGGGCGGACAAAATCGAGAATGTCGCGAAAGCTCCGGTGAATAATTCGTCCGACCCGGCGTTGCAATACGAGCAAGCGCGATTGATCACGAATTGAAGCAGGCGTCTGGGCGATCAACCCGTGTGACAGATAATAATCGAAATCGGCCGTATCCACACCCCATCTCTAACCATTTGACCGTTTTGGAAGCAAGGCGGGCCGACAACCGACTGGCCGCCGAACGGGCACAAGAGAGTTCGCGAACCACCACGCAAAACCCGCAATGCTTCGGTGAAAAACCATCAGTAAACCGTGTGAATAACCTGTTAAGAAATAGTAGTGAGATAAAAGTTGACCTTGGTGGGTTAAAGTGTATAAGAGTGGGTCGTTGTGGGGCAAAATGGCCAAGTGCCTGGTGCTCAACAAATGATCGATGCCATCAAACCAGCCCAGCGAGCCGATCTATTACAACTCGCTTTATCGTCACGGCGTGGACGACAAGCGGCGGGTGCAGATTCCGGCCAAGTGGCGGCCGGCGGAACCAGAAATACTGACCTTGGTGCTTTGGCCGAAAGGGGCGATGCCGGAGGCCTGTTTGCTGGTACTGCCGCCGAAGGAGTGGGAGGCGTTGGTCCAAAAGCTCAAAACGATGCCCTTTGCGGATTCGAAAGCCGAAGCGTTGAGGCGCCTGCTTGGCAAGAAGTCCGACCGGGTCACGCTGGACAAGGGAGGACGGATTTGTCTTCCCGAGTCGATGGCCCGGGCGGCACACATTGGCAAGGAAGCGGTACTGGTCGGCTTGCTCGACCGGTTCGAAATCTGGGATCCGGAACGTTACGAAACCGCGAGTGCGGTGGACGACGAGTTGTTGCCTGAAGCATTCAAACTGATTTGAACCTATGAGTCTGATCAAACTGCTGAGCGTCAGCCGGAGCTTCGTTGGCGGTACGAACCAGGGCGGGAGATACCGCATGGCAGAGCAGGCAATGTTGCCAAAATTCGCGCCGGTTGGTCGGCCGATTTCTCTCTCCCCGAAAGGAAACCTGCAATCGCCGGCCAGTGTATCCAGTTCTGATGGTGAGGAGCTCAAAGTGGCAGGCGCGGGAATTGTGGCGAGCCGCCCGGCGCCGCGGCTGGAATCCACGGCGACGAAAAATTTGGCCTTCAAGGCGCGGGTTTCAGACACTGCGGCACGGTCGCAGTCAGCGATCAAAACCTGCCCGAACACGGTTCCTGTTTCGACGAATTGGTTTCGGTTGCGCAAAAACCCATTCACACACCAGCCCACAGGTGGAACCGTTTCGCCGGTACCGGTACAAGCTGAATTGTCGCTGGATTCAGTAAAGCCCGTTCGGAATGATTTGATCGACGCAGATTTGGAAGTTGTTGCCGCGAAGCCCGCGGCGCCGTCCGCCGAGAGTCGGAAGCCGGACCGCCGTCGATGGTTCAAACCACCAGCGCCCGGCTTCGCGTTGAGTCGTTTGACCGCGCGGTGGTTCGGATCCGAACGTGTTCGCGCATAGTCTGCTCATGAACAGTGGCCGAATACATTCACAATCCAGTAATGGTGGCGGAAGTGTTGGCGGCGCTTCATCCCAGGCCCGGCGGCCGATATGTCGACGGTACCGTCGGTGGGGGTGGACACGCAACAGCCATACTGAACGCGAGTGCGCCCACTGGATGGTTGTTTGGATGCGATCGCGATGGCGAAGCGCTTGAGGCGGCTGCACAGCGGCTGTCGGAGATTGAGGGCTGCTTCGAGCTGCAGCGCGGCAATTTCGCGGAGTTGTCGAATTGGATTGATGCGGAGAGTTGCGACGGCGTTTTATTTGATTTGGGAGTGAGTTCCCCGCAACTCGACCGGCCGGCGCGCGGCTTTAGTTTTCAGCAGGACGGCCCGCTTGATATGCGGATGGATGGACGGCAGACGCTGACGGCGGCGCAAATGATCAATGACGCAGGCGTTGAAGAATTAACGCGGATTTTTCGGGACCTGGGCGAGGAACCCGAGGCACGCCGGTTGGCGCGCGCGATTGAAAACGAGCGGCGTTTCCGCCGCTTCGAAACGACGCGCCAACTGGCGGAGCTAATCGAACGACTTTTGCCTCGACGCGGCCGCCGGATACATCCGGCGACGCGTGTTTTCCAGGCACTCCGCATCGCGGTGAATGATGAACTCGGCTCTTTGCGTGACGGACTCGAATCCGCGGTGAAGATTCTGAAATCGGGCGGACGGCTGGCCGTGATTACGTTCCATTCAATCGAAGACCGTGTCGTAAAGAATTTCGGGCGCGAGCGCTCGCGCGATTATTTTGTTGCAGGTGGCGTGGACGTGCCTGAACTGCGGCAACCTGTCGCGCCGCAGTTGAAATGGGCAAGCCGGAAGCCGATCCGGCCCGATGCCAGGGCGGTCGCTGCCAATCCACGCGCGCGCAGTGCGCGACTCCGTGTGCTGGAAAAGATTTAATATGGCGCGAAACCGAAAACATGAATCCGCCGCTGTACGTTTTGGGGCAGCGCTGAAAGCGCTGCTCATCTGCCTGTTGATCGGGGGCTCGGGCGTCGGCTATGTGTGGCAGCAGAATCAGCTTCTCGAACTGGGCAGTCAGAAAATCGAGAAGGAGAAGCGCCTGATCGTGTTGCGGGCGCACAACAGCCAGTTCGCCCGACAGCTCGCGGAGCTTCAATCACCCGAATCGCTTAAGTTGCGGTTAAAAGATTTGAAGCCGGCACTCGTGATCGTGCAGCCGACACAGATCGTTCGTCTGGTGGACACGCTGGCGCCCGTTGCGAATCCAACAGAATCTCAGTACGCAAAACAGCAAACCGCCGCTTTGGCGGCCAGGTAACTTGAAACGAGAGAGACAGAGGCTCCTTTCTGCCATGATCCAGCCAGCGCAATATCGGCGGCTGGGGATGATGGCATTGTTGCTCGTCGTGGCCTTCGCCGGGCTGGGATACCGCCTTGTGGATTTGCAGATCGTCCGCCACGAAGACCTGAGCCGGCTGGCGGCCGCTCGCAGGGAAAGCACCATCATTCATCCGTCGCCGCGAGGCGACATCTTGGATGCGAAGGGAAATGTGTTGGCGACATGCCTTTTCGTCAAAACCGTGTGCGCGGACCCCAGTCTGATCGGAACCAATCAACTCGTCGTCGCGCGCACGCTGGCTCCTTTGCTCGGAATGAGCGAGGCAGATCTGGCTCAACGGCTTCAACCTCGAGTCTGGACCGACAAATCTGGAAAGGAGCACGCGGACAAATACGTCCCGCTCAAACGAAAGGTCACGCTCGACGAATGGGAAAGAATCCAGGGGGCGATGAAGAATGTCGCATCCGGGGTGGATGAAAAGAAACTGCCAAAACGGGAGCGCATATTCTATCAGAATCTTCGTCAACGCGCCATTTTCACGGAGCCGTCGGACGACCAGCTGAGAGTGTATCCCGGCGGCGCCCTGGCGTCCCACGTTTTGGGGTTTACTGCTGCCACGGACAAAGTCGTCGAGGGGGCCGTTGTGTCCGAGTTGGCGGGGCGCGACGGAATAGAAGCGTCGTTCAATTCAGCGCTCAGTGGCACGGCGGGCTGGCGGCAGACGGAGAACGACCGCCGCAGGCGGGAACTGGTCCTGTTTCGTGAGGAGGACATTGCGCCACGCCCCGGATTGAACGTCGTCCTCACTCTTGATGCAACTGTGCAGGACATCCTTGAGGCGGAACTGGCAAAGGGCATGGAGGCAAATACACCGGCCAGCATCTCCGGCATCGTCTTGCGCCCCAAGACGGGCGCCATTCTGGCCATGGCATCGCTTCCAAATTTCAATCCGAATCAGATCGATAAGAGGACGCCCATCGCCAATCTCCGCAATCGAATCGTTACGGACACATTCGAGCCGGGTTCAACCTTCAAAGCGGTCGTGGTATCAGCCGCGCTGAACGAACAGGTGGTATCGCTCAACGACGTGATTTACTGTGAGAACGGACTATTTCCATTCGCCGGGCACACTTTGCACGACGCCGGACATCATTTCGGCAATCTGACCGTCGAAGAAATCATCGCGAAATCATCCAACATCGGCGCGGCCAAAGTAGGCATGAAACTGGGCGAAACGCGCCTTTACAAATACATTCGGGATTTCGGATTTGGTTCCCGCACAGGCATCGCCCTGCCGGGCGAGGTGCGCGGCACGGTGCGCGACGTGAAGGACTGGTACAAGGTGTCGATCGCCCAGATTCCCATGGGACAGGGGATCGCCGTCACGCCGTTACAAATGGCGATGGCGATCAGCGCCATCGCCAACGGAGGACGGCTTATGCAGCCAATGCTGGTTGACCATCTTGAGGACGAACGCAAGGAGGAGGTTCTCAAATGTCAACCGCGGGTTGTCCGTCCGGTTGTCAGAGAAGAGACCGCACGGCTGATGGTCCAGGCGATGAAAAAGGTCGTGCTGCCGGGCGGCACCGCGCCCAAGGCGGCGCTGGAGCATTACACCGTGGCCGGCAAAACCGGTACGGGCCAAAAGCCCCCGTACAGTTCTCACAAGTATTTTTCTTCGTTCATCGGCTTCCTTCCGGCTGACGATCCGGAAATCTGCGTTGCGGTGTTTCTCGATGAACCGGATCTGAAACGCTATTACGGCGGTGAAACCGCGGGGCCAATTTTCAAGGCAGTTGCCGGGCGCGCGGCGGTTTACCTGGGCATCCGGCCCGACGAGCAGGCACCGTCCGTCCGTCCTCTGAAGCCGTCTCCGAATCGCGCCGAGACGATCGCTGAAACCGACGTCTCCAACACATTGACGGCAGCACAAATCCGGCGAAACTTTTGATGTGCCCATGCAGTTGAAGCGACTTGTCACGGCGCTGACGCCGATTCGCGTCGAAGGTCCACTCGATCGCGAGGTGGCGGGCATCGCTTATGATTCGCGCCGTGTGACGCCCGGAATGGTTTTTGTTGCCGTCCCGGGTCGGAAAGCAGACGGGCACGATTTTATCAGCACAGCGATTGACCGCGGCGCGATAGCGGTCATTTGCGAAAAAAATGGTTTCGTTTCCCAGCGGGCGACGAAGATCAAGGTTGCCGACACCCGCGAATCACTCGCCCTGGCGGCGGCGGCTTATTATCAGCATCCGAGCCAAAAACTGCGGGTCATCGGCGTTACCGGAACAAATGGCAAGACCACCGTTTCGTTCATGGTGAAGCAGATTCTGGAGGCCGCAGGCGTCAACTGCGGTCTGATCGGCACCGTGCGTTATGAAATCGGAGAGCGCGTCATTCCCGCGCAGCGCACGACGCCGGAGGCGCTCGAAATCCAGCAGATGATGGCACAGATGCTCCGGGCCGACTGTCAGGCGTGCGTGATGGAAGTGAGCTCGCACGCGCTTGAGCAGAAACGCGTGTGCGGGGTCGAATTCGACGCGGCCATTTTTACAAACCTCACCCAGGATCATCTCGATTACCACGGCACGATGGAGAATTATTACGCGGCCAAAAGAAAGCTGTTCTCCACGCTGGAGCAGGGCATGAAAAGGTCCGGCGCCATCATCAACATCGACGACCCGTTTGGCGCTCGACTCGCGAAGGAAACCAACGTTGAAGGTCAAATGACCTACGGCTTGAGCGACACGGCAAAAGTCCGCGCCACCGGGATCAAACTCGAACGGAACGCCACCCAAATGGTCATTGAGACGCCGCAGGAAAAATTCCACTGCCGGTTGCCGTTGATCGGCCGGCACAATGTCTATAACGCGCTGGCGGCCGTCGGCGCGGGGCTGGTCCTGAAAGTTGGAGTGAACCCGATTCAAACCGCATTAAACGCGGCGAAGACCGTGCCCGGCCGCCTTGAAAGCATCGTGCTCGGCCAGCCCTTCGGCGTATTCGTGGACTACGCGCACACGGACGACGCGTTGCGCAACGTGCTCGGGACGCTGCGCGAAATCACGCCGGGCCGACTCCGGCTTCTGTTTGGCTGCGGCGGCAACCGCGATGCCGGCAAGCGTCCGAAGATGGGCAAAGTTGCGGCCGAACTCGCGGACTTCACGATCATCACAAGCGACAATCCGCGGCGCGAATCACCCGAGAAAATCGCCGCGGCGATTGAAGACGGCTTTCGTAGCGTGCGGCCCGACGGTTATCGCGTCGAACTGGATCGCCAACGTGCCATTGACGAAATCATTCGCACGGCGGAGGCGGGAGACACGGTGTTGCTGGCCGGCAAAGGCCACGAGACCTACCAGGAGTTCGAGGACACGGTGGTCCCGTTTGATGACCGACTCCATGCGATCGAGACACTCGAGGCAGTCGGCCATGCGGGAGACGGGAAATCCTAGCGGCCAGCAATGGAACCGCGCTCTTTGACATACATCGCAGAAGCGTGCGGCGGTGAACTGTTGAGTGGTTCGCCCGCTGCGATGGTAACTCGAGTCTGTACCGACTCGCGGCAGGCGCGACCCGGCGATCTGTTTCTGGCGCTGGCCGGAGAGAAGTTTGACGGCCACCATTTTTTGAACGAGGTCGCTCAGAAGGGCGTGGTCGCAGTGGTCGTCGAGAAAGGAAAAAATCCCGATTCCGCCCCGGGTTGCGCGGTGATTGCAGTCGGGGAAACACGCCTGGCACTGGGCAGACTGGCGGCGCGGTACCGACGCGACTTCGAGTTTCCGGTCATTGCGGTCGGCGGCTCGAACGGCAAAACGACAGTGAAAGAGTTGCTCGCGTCCGTGCTCCGGCAGCGGTTCAGGACCCTCTGGAGCGAGGCGAGTTTCAACAACGACATCGGCGTGCCGGTGACGTTGTTGAAACTGGAAAACTCGCATAAGGCCGCCGTGATTGAAGTGGGCACAAACCATCCGGGGGAGCTCGCGCCGCTCGTGCGGATGGCCGCGCCGCGATGGGGCGTCGTCACCAGTCTCGGGCGTGAGCACCTGGAATTTTTTGGCGACATCGAAGGTGTCGTGGAAGAGGAAGGCTGGCTGGCGGAATTGTTGCCTGCAAACGGAAGACTGTTTGTGAATGGTGACAGCCCGCAAATCGAAAAGGTTGTTTCGCGATCGCGGGCGAATGTGACGCGCGTTGGGTTTGGTGCGAGAAATGACTGGCGGG
>DATNDF010000419.1 GCA_035607015.1 Candidatus Angelobacter sp.
CGTTCGACCATCCACGGTTTCGACTCGGCTTGAAAAGCGCCGAGCATGACCGCGTCGCCTTCACCACGAAAATAAATGCAAAGGTCGGGATCGCGGCCAACCGGCAACTCGTCAAACGCGCCGGGAATCGGTTCGGTTACCACGTAGTGATGTTCGACCGGATAAAGGGGAATCGTCACGCCGCAGCGAAGTCCGAGTTCACGCGTCCACATGCCGCCGGTGAGAACGACATACTCGGCGGTGATATGGCCCTGGTTCGTTTTGACGCCGACAGCCCGCACCGCGCGATGTTCGACATCCATTACGCGGACGTTTTCACACACTTTCGCCCCGAGTGATTGAGCACCTTTGGCCAGCGCGAGGGCGACTTCCTTGGGGACCACCTTTCCATCGTGGGGCAGCCAGGCCGCGCCCACGACGTCGTCCACCCGAAGCAGGGGCCATTTCTCTCCGGCCGCTTCCGGTGAAATCAACTGGACTTCGACGCCGAACCATTCGGACATCGCGGCCGTTCGGCGCAGTTGATTCATGCGATCTTCGGACCGTGCCACAATAAGGCTGCCGACTTGTTTCCAGCCAACCGAATGGCCGGTCTCTTTTTCCAGCCGGGCGTACAGTTCCGCACTATACTTGTTGATCTTCGTCATGCTGTTCGTCGTGCGCAGACGCCCGACGAGGCCCGCGGCATGCCACGTCGTGCCACCGGCAAGCTCGTTTTGTTCGAGCAGCAGGACGTCTTTCCATCCAAGCCGGGCGAGGTGATACGCGACGCTGCAACCGATGATGCCGCCGCCAACGATGACGACTCTGGCGTGGTCAGGGAATTTGGGATCCACAGCGACGCGGAGTGTAGGTGAGGCGAGGTCTTTCTCAATGACCTGTTTTGGGGAGTGACGGCGCACAAGCACGGATGTACTTTGGCGACCGTTTTCGATCGCGCAGTGTTGTTTGTCTTCGTGCGCCCGGCAACGCTTTTACCCTCGGAAGAGGGATGCTTGACCAGCGTTGATCGACTCCTTGTCATGAACAAAACAAAATCCAAACGGGCGGTGCTGGCAGGCATCGGGGTCCTGGTTTTCGTCGTTGCCCTGGGGGGAATGATGCTGTTTGGCACGGGCAAAAAAGCGGCTGCGCGCGCGCCGGTTCCCGCTCCGGATGTGCGGAAGATACGGGACGCCGCGGAAGGTGGAAGCGCGACGGCGCAGAACGTTTTGGGTGACCTCTACGCCAAAGGCGAAGGAGTCCCACAGAATTATGGCGAGGCTTTCAAGTGGTATCGATCAGCTGCCGAAAAGAACGTCGCCGACGCGCAATACAATCTGGCGGTTTTGTATGAGACCGGACTTGGCGTGACTCGCGATGAAGCTGAAGCCGTGAAATGGCACAAAAAGGCGGCCGAGCAGGGGCACGCGGGGGCGGAGTACAATTTGGCGGCCATGTACGCCACGGGGCGAGGCGTGCCACACGATGCGACGGAGGCGGTCAGGTGGTACCGCAAGGCCGCTGAACAAGGTGATCCGTTGGCTCAATACAACCTGGGGCGGCGCTACGAGGTCGGAAAGGGTGTTCCCGTGGATCGGGTCGAGGCGTACAAATGGCAGAAGCTCGCCGCGCGGCAAGGACTGGAAGACGCCGTGACAGCGCTCATTACCCTAAAGGGTCAGATGACGCGGGAGGAGATTTCCGAGGGAGAGCGTCGTTCAAGCAAGTTCGTCGGCGGAAAGCCGGCGCCGGGCGCGTCGGATTGACCGGCTGGTCCGGCGGGAGCGAAAGCCCGGGGTGACGTGTTCATTTTTGCAGATACTTCAGCACCGCCTCGGTGCGCGTATGCACGTTCAACTTTTCGTAGATATGCTTGAGGTGGTTGTGGACCGTCCAGATGCTGATGCCCAGGGCTCCGGCGATTTCTTTGTCCAAAAATCCCTTGCTCACGCAGCTCAAGATTTCCTGTTCGCGCGCAGTAAGACTTGCCAGCGGGGTTGCGTCGCCTGCCAGCGTGAATCCGAACAGGCTCTGGAAGTAATCCCGGATTTGCAGCCGGAGTTCCTTCGCGGAAAGTGTTTCATGGCGAAGCCCCCCCCGGATCGGCTCGAATAATTCGGTCGGTTTTCGGCGGCGAAAAATGTAACCTGCAGTGACGCCGCTGAGGGTGATGAAGATCTGGTCGCTGTCCTGATAAATACCGTGAGTGAATGCGGGAAGGTCTGGCAGCCTGGCTTTCAATCGTTCTAGGAATTCGGCCACCGGCATTTCCGGCAGGGCGCGATTGACCAGAAGCATGTCCGGCGGTTCCTTGAGGATGGCGTTCTGTGCTTCTCCGGCGGTTTCAAACGCGGACACGCACCGGAAGCCGGGTTGTCGGCACAGCCAGAGGACGAGTGTCCGGCGCACTTCCGGGTCGGCCTCGACGATGAAGATTTCCTTTTCCGCCGGGGACCCGCCGGCGACTCATCCCGGCGGGCTGGAAGGATCCGCGTCTGGAAGCGTGTAAAGAGTGGTATAGGTGCAGGCAACCGGGCTGGTGGACCAGAAAATGGCGACCGCTATCTCCCGCGGAAACTCCCGGAACGCTGCTTCCCATCCTTTCGTCCTGATCGTCTGGTAAATTTTCAATGCCCGGCCCGCGGCGCATTCGGCGTCATCAGTCCCCAGTGGAAAATATTGATAGACGCCCTCGTCTTCGATCCGCACCGAAAACTCCTTCGGGCGCGCCGGCCGGGCTTCCGTGTATTTCGAGTGGATCAATCGCTCGCGCCAGTAACGCACGTCCGACTTGAGCAATTCGTTCCGGCGCGGGATGGATACGCGCCGGGTCGGAGGCGAAGCGGTGTGTGCGCGCGCGCGCGCCGCGGCCTCCCAACCTCCGGAGCGGACGACCTGGTAAATGCCGTGGGCTTCCCGGGCGGCCTCCATTTTCGATGCGGCGGCCAGTGAAAAAGTCCGGCGTTTCCCCTCGTGCTGAATCTTAACCGACCACTTTTTAACACGCAACGTCCGGCCGTTGCGTGTGTAAGTGTTGCGGAAGACGCGGGCCCGCCAAAGAGTGACGGGATCCGCGACGGGCGAGGGCGATGCGACGCGGACCCGCGTGCTTCGACGTCGTGTGCTTGGACGCTGCTTGGACACTTGAATTGTTACAGAATGACGAACTGCAGACGGATGCCAAGCGTATTTCGCGCGCATGCAACCGGGACCTGTCCTCACGCGTCAGGTGAAATTCTGAGTGGACCCGCGGGCAGGAGATTCTGGCTTGGCTGACGTGTCAACAGCATCCGGTGGAAATGCTGGTGAATGATTCCTGCGCATCAAATCAGGCGGTGCGTCAAGCGCGCCGGGAAGCCGTGCGTCCTTCGCGAACGTGTCAAAAAACGTTTGCGCAAACTTTGTGGAGCGTTCTTCGACGCGGAGTCCCGCTAAAACAGGCCATTGTGGCTGAGACTCCGGTCCGCTTTAATCCTGGTCATTCAGTGACCCTTTGACCGGCGATCGTCGCGTTCGATTTGTTGGGTCCGTCCGCACGCCTCGCCGGCCGGTGGAACGGGTCGCTTGCAGAGTTCCCGATGAAATCTTCAAACCGCGCGCCGACTGGCAACTCGGCTGATCAAGCACCGCATATTGCGCCCGGCGGACCCGTTCGGTGTGGCGGCTTCACCCTGATCGAACTGCTGGTCGTGATCGCGATCATTGCAATCCTCGCAGGATTGTTGTTACCCGCCCTTGCCAAGGCGAAGGAACAGGGGAAGCGCGTTCGGTGCATCGCGAATTTGAAACAAGTCGGCCTTGCTGGAACGATGTACGGCGACGACAATAACAACGCTCTGTTTTACGTGGGTCGTGGCGCCGGGGCGTACATTCCTAACGACGGACAATGGACGTTAAATCCCAATTCTACTGCAACGCTACCACCTGACCACCCGCTAGCTTATTGGGGAATTGGCTACATCAATTACCTGGGCGGACATAATTCTCAGGGCGGAGCAAAGGAAGTGTTTAACTGTCCGAGTCACAAGATCGTGGATGAGTGGCATGATGACGGTCGCTATTATCCGCATGATTTCTGGAAAAATTCCACCATTGGAATCTGCCAATACCTGATTACGCCTTCGCCCTACGGAACCGTCTCGAAGACGGCGCCGCTGAAGATCTCGGATCTCGCAAGCCCGACCACGACCATTTTCGCACAGGACTCGGCGGAACAGCGAATGGAAGGGTCGGACGATAGCATCGCGTTGTTTCCCGGGCAGACGCGAATTCTGACGCAGTGGGTTGGTCCCGGAGGATTGGGTCAAACCCTCTACAACAACTATGATTTTACATGGGAGTGGTTTCGACATAACAAGAAGTGCGAAACAATTTGGATGCCGGGCAACGTGTCCGTGATTCCGTTTAAGGGTTTGAACAAGGGGGTGGATTATCGCTGGTACACGGGCGATTTCCCCACCAACCAGCCGAACTTCTAGTTTTATGCATTTGTTTCGTAATCGTGCGGCGTTCGGGGCGGCGATGCCTGTTTTGGTTGTGCTCATCGGAGCGGCGGGATGCAGCAGAACGTCAGTCAACTCTCCTCGGGCACTGGCCCCCGAGCAGGTCGCGCCCACCCTCAATAGTGCGTTCAAAGACGCCAAACCCGATGTGAAGGAGGCTGCCAGCGGAGTGGTGGCCGCTCTGCAGTCCCAGGATGCTCCGAAGGCGTTTGTGCAATCGCAGAATCTTACCGAGCGGCCGGATCTGACCCCGGAACAACGCACGGCAGCGGCGCTATCAAGGGCCGCTGCTCTGACGCAGTTGCAGGCTGCTGCCGCCAACGGAAACAAAGCGGCGGAGGATCTTCTGCAAGCCTATCGCGCCAGCAAATGAAGCTGAGTTCCATAATGATCACATCCAAACGCAAACTTTCGACACCCCGGCAAGTGTCGGCTATTCCGCAGACAAAACCCCATGGAAGACTATGAAAATCAGAACCCACATCGCGAAATACCTGGCGTTGCTGGCCATTGCCCTTGGCCTGGCGCCTGAATTAAAAGCGGCCATCACCGACAATTTGGTCGTCCACCTGACGTTTGACAACGATTACAACGATTCGTCGGGCAACGGGATCAACGGCGCGGCGACCGGTACGCCAACGTTCGAAGCCGGCACACTCGGACAGGCCGTGCACATCACCAGCACGGGAGATGACGTGACCAATAACTACGTCACGCTCGGCTACCCCGCCGGATTGGAGTTGGGCACGAGTGATTTTTCCGTCTCCTTCTGGGTCAAGGTGTTTTCCCAGAATGATGACAAGCCATTCATTGCAAACAAGGACTGGGGCAGCGGCGGCAACCAGGGTTTTGTCATCGCCAGTGAGGGCGACGGATTGAAGTGGAATTTTAAGGACGATCAATCCGCGCGCCGCGACAGCCCGCATGTCGCGCCGCAGGTGTTGGACAAGAATTGGCACCATGTCGCGGTCACCTTCCAGCGGAACAGCGTCGGCACGATTTATGTGGACGGTGTCTCGGTCAACACGACGAGTGTGGCGCCGGATTCGGGCAAAGCGGTGGGTAGCGTGGACACGGACACCCTCGGCCTCTCCATGAATCTGGGCCAGGACGGGATCGGGACTTACACGGACGGAACGGGTGCGGCGGCGATCGATATGCTGATGGATGACCTGGGAATCTGGCGCCGCGTATTGAGCGGCGCCGAGGTCAACGCGATCTACAGCTTTGGTTTGAATGGGACGAACCTGGCGAATGTTCCCATCATTGACCCGTTTGTGACCTCCACAATTCCGGCTCCCCTAGCCACGGACGTTTTGCCATCCGCGCCCATTTCCGCGGTGATCACGGACGGAGGCATCAACAAGCTGGCCACAAATTCAATCCAGTTTCTGCTGAACGGGACCGCCAAGACGCCTTCGATCACAAAAAGCGGGACTGACACCACTGTACAATATACCCCTCCAAGCATGCTGCCAGCTGGTTCGGCCAATACCGTGACGTTGATCTTTGCGAACAACGCCACGCCCGCCACCACGTTCACCAACACCTGGGCGTTTACGGTTGCTAACTATCACGTGATTCCATCCACCGCCGGCACAGCACCAGGCTCGGCCAACACCCCCGGATTCCGCGCCCGCTCGGTGCAGGCGCGTATGGATGCCAACCTGCCCAATTCAATCGCTCGCCAGGAAGCGCAACTGGCAGGGACGTTGATCGATCCGACCACGGGCCAGCCTTACGTCAATCACGCCTTTCCGGGGCCGAACAGCGATGGCAGCTACGACATTGACCTGGTCAATTTCAATCTCGGTGGCGGCGATGCGGGGAGCGTTCCCGGTGACTTGGACTTTACGACCGTGGGTGTTCCCGGCGACGAATCCAGTGGATTCAATTTCGCGGTCGAAATACTTGCCTTTCTGGATTTAAAGGCGGGCTACCACCGCTTCGGCGTCAACAGCGATGACGGTTTCGTGCTCCGGGCCGGGCCGGACGCGCGTGACGCCACCTCGCAGGTGCTTGGCTTTTATGATGGCGGCCGCGGCCCAGGCGATACTTTTGCCGATTTCGTCGTCCAGACAGACGGCGTCTATTCGTTTCGGCTTGGCTACGAACAAGGCAATGGAGGGGCGGCCTTGGAATTCTTCTCGGTGGACCTGACCACGGGAACGAGGACGCTGATTAACGATCCCAGTGATCCGAACGCGGTGAAAGCCTACCGCGTCAGGCCGGGATCCGGTGCGACCCCGTTTGTCTCCGTGCTGGTGCCAAGCAGTCCGGTTAACATCGGGCCTGATGTGGTGATCAGCGCCACCATTCAGAATTCGGCCACGGCCGTCGTGACCAACAGCATCAAGCTCTATTTCGACGGCACGCAGGTGCAGCCGAGCATTCAGCCTTCGAGCGGGACGAACACACTCGTCCAGTACGATCCGCCGGGGTTGCTCGCGAGTCTTTCGACACACGATTTGCAGCTGGTTTTTGCCGACAACGGCACGCCGGTTACGACGAAGACCAACGAGTTTCAATTCTCCGTCAGCAGCTACGTAAACAAGATTCTGCCAACGCCGATTTACTTTGAGAACTTCGAATCGGCCGTCGAAGGCGGACTTCCAGCCGGTTGGACCTCCACCAATAATACCGATTCGCTTGAACCGGGCTCGCCTCCTGATATCGGGGATCCCAAATCGGACGCATACCTCGGCTGGTTGGTGATCACGCGCGACCAGGTGTATATCAACGGTACGAACGATTTTCACGTCTGGGAGGCAGATGATCCAGACGGTCGCGTATCGACCATCGCTCCGGGCCAGGTTGTCAACGGAGTGGTCTTGGCACCGACGAATCTGATGGAAAACAAGTTTGTTTATATTGAATCGGACGAGCGGGGCGGGAACCAGGTTGCGATGTTGTTCTCGCCCAACTACGACCTCACCGGCAAATCCAACATCTGGGTTTCCTTCCACAGCAGCTATGAACAGAATCAGGACAACATCGGGGCCCTCGAATATTCTGTGGACGGCGGCACCAACTGGCTGCCGGTTTTATACATGCTGGACGGGCCCGACATCGTTCATTTCCCGGATGGCTCGGTTGATGCCGTAACAACCTTGAATCAGATCAATACTGATACCGCTTATGGCACAAGTTACGGCACATATATCGCGGCTCCCATCAGCCAGGCCCTCGCACCTTACATCAGCGCCCGGGTAAATGATGACAACGTCGAGTCCCATCGGGTGGAACTCTTTCCGTTGCCTCAGGCGGACAACAAATCGAAAGTGACATTCCGCTTCGCTTATGCTGGCACGGCAAGCTGGTATTGGGGTGTTGACGACTTCGGTTTGTATTCCATTCCGCCAGTCAGCAGTTCGCCCACGCTCAGCATCAGCTCCGCCGCGGGCAGCGTGACCATCTCGTGGCCGTCGGCGGTCACCGGCTTTACGCTGGAGAGCACCGACAGTCTCACCGCTCCGAGCTGGTCACCGGTCAGCGGCGTGGCCAACAATTCGGTAACGATCACCGTTGGCGCGGGCAACAAGTTCTATCGCCTGCATCAGTGATGTAACGTTTATGCCGCCGGCCGGACGAATGAAGGGTGTTCCTTCATCCCCGGCTGCGGGTGAATGGCTTGACAAATAATTGGGATTTCCTTCTTCGGAAGGAAAGGCGGGCTTGGGCTTGCGGGTCCGTGTGTGCGGCCCAAGCCCGCTTTGTCTCCAGGCATTCGAAAGCAATCCATGCAGCCTCCAGCGAACCTGCCGCCCGCTCGTGACAAACTCCTCTTCACACCGGGACCGCTGACCACGAGTCTGTCGGTGAAGCGTGCCATGCTGCACGACGCGGGCTCGTGGCATTTCGAGTTCAACGCGAAGGTCGGGTGGGTGCGCGACGAAATTCTCAGACTCGCCAGGCTTTCGCGTGAAGCCGGGTGGGAAACCATTCTTCTTCAGGGCAGCGGCACGTTTGGCGTCGAAGCCGTTTTCGCAACGTGCGTGCCGCCGCACGGAAAGGTCGCGGTGCTCGCCAACGGGGCGTACGGCGAACGCATGGTCCTGATGCTGCGACATCTGGAGATCGATCACGTCGTCCTGCGCGCCCGCGAAAACACGCCGAACAATCCCGCGTCGCTTGACGACACGCTGGCGCAGGATAAATCCATCACGCACGTGGCGCTCGTGCATTGTGAAACGACGACCGGGATTCTCAATCCAGTCAACGAGATCGGCGAAGTCACAAAACGCCACGGGCGCATCTTCATCGTGGACGCCATGAGCAGCTTTGGCGCGATCCCGATCGACTTCGACAGGGCCGGCATTGATTACCTCGTTTCGTCAGCGAACAAGTGCATCGAAGGCGTGCCCGGTTTTTCATTTGTCATCTGCCGGCGGGACGCGCTGCTGGCCTGTGACGGCCATGCTCGCAGTCTCAGTCTGAACCTGCTCGACCAGTTCAAGGGCTTCGAAAAAAACGGCCAGTTCCGTTATACGCCACCGACACACTCGATTCTCGCTTTCGAGCTGGCGTTGCATGAATTGGAGCAGGAGGGCGGCGTGGCCGGACGCGGCGCGCGGTACCGCCGGAACCATGAAATCCTCGCGACCGGAATGAAACGTCTCGGCTTCCGTCCGTACCTCGACTCTGCCGTCCAAAGTTTCATCATCACTGCGTTTCATTATCCGGATGACGAAGCCTTCGTTTTCGACGCCTTTTACCGGCGGCTCAGCGACAAAGGGTTTATCATTTATCCCGGCAAAATCAGCCAGGAAAACACTTTCCGGATCGGCTCCATCGGGCGGATTTTCCCGACGGACATCGAGGCGCTGGTTCTCGCGATCGGGGGTGTGCTGAAAGAAATGAACGTAGATACAGGCGTGGCTTGAAATCCCGACGCAGCTGTTCAAAATGAAGTGGCAGTGACTCCAGCAAATGAGCCGAACCTCCAGGTCCGTTCCGCCGGTCGCCCGCCTTCATTCCGAAGGGGACTTGAATATCTCAAGGCGACGACGGGATTGGGCCGCCGAAAACATCCCGCGCGCGACGAAGCGGTTGCTGGATGAGGATGCGGATTTTTTCCTGCACCAGTCGCTTTCCACACCTTGCCTCAATGCGCTGAAATCATGCGGCGGCGCGTGGATCGAGGACGTGCAGGGCCGTCGGTATCTCGATTTTCACGGCAATAACGTGCACCAGGTCGGCTTTGCACACCCGCGGGTTATCGCCGCGATCAAACAACAGCTCGACGAGCTGTCGTTCTGCACACGACGTTACACGTGCGAACCCGCGGTCGCGCTGGCGAAAAAACTGGCCGAACTTGCGCCGGGCGACCTCAAGCGAGTCCTGTTCGCGCCCGGCGGGACCTCCGCGATCGGCATGGCGCTGAAGCTGGCGCGCGTCGCCACCGGCAGATTCAAGTTCGTCTCCATGTGGGATTCGTTCCACGGGGCGTCGCTCGATGCCATTTCCGTCGGCGGCGAGGCCGATTTCCGCGGCGGCATCGGACCGTTGATTCCCGGTTGCGAACACGTCCCGCCGCCGGACAATCGTCATTGCCCGTTCAAGTGCGGCGCTGCCTGCAACCTCGCCTGCGCGGATTACATCGAGTACGTCCTCGAAAAGGAGCGCGACGTCGCGGCGGTTGTCGGCGAGACCGTCCGCTGCACTCCGTTCATCCCGCCGCCCGACTACTGGAAGCGTGTCCGCGCCGCGTGCGACAAACACGGAACGCTGCTGATCCTCGACGAAATACCCACCGGCCTCGGACGGACCGGACGCATGTTTGCCTGCGAACACTACGACATCGTGCCGGACATGCTCGTGCTCGGCAAAGGGCTGGGGGGCGGTGTCTTCCCGCTGGCGGCGCTCATCGCACGCGAGGGCCTGAACGTTGCCGCGGAAATGGCCCTGGGCCACTATACGCACGAAAAGAATCCTGTCGCGTGTGCCGCGGGCCTGGCGACACTGCAGGTCATCGAGGATGAAAAACTGGTCGAACACGCGCGCGTCCTTGGCGAATCGTCGCTCGAGCGGATGCGCAAAATGGCCCGGCGCCATCCGATCATCGGTGACGTGCGCGGCATTGGTTTGCTCATGGGCATGGAGTTGTTGCGCGGCCGCAACCCGCCCGCGCGCGCGACGGACGAGGCGGAGCGCGTGATGTATTCCGCGCTGAGCCGCGGATTGAATTTTAAGATCACGATGGGCAATATTCTGACATTGACGCCTGCGCTCACGATTTCCCGCGAGGAAATGGATCAGGCGCTCACCGTTCTCGAAGCAAGCATCGGCGACG
The DNA here is from genome assembly GCA_035607015.1 of Candidatus Angelobacter sp. Lineage (NCBI taxonomy): Bacteria > Pseudomonadati > Acidobacteriota > Terriglobia > Candidatus Angelobacter > Candidatus Angelobacter sp. Next base: position 10,777 of record DATNDF010000419.1, read on the forward strand.
CGGAAAAAGGAAGGGGCCAATGACCTGTCAACCGGCCTCACCATTGATCGCCGGCACAAGACCGGCGGCTCCGTCTTCGCGGCAACGCGCGTTGGCGATTTTTCCCGACGGTTCCAACGGCGAATACAACCTGCCACCGGAACTCGTATCCGTGATCGAACGGGGATCCGGCTGCCGCGTCTGGGACACCGAAGGCCGGCAATATCTCGACATGACGATGGCCTGGGGCGCGGCACTCGTCGGGCACGCGCATCACCGGATTATTGAGGCTGCCATGTCGGCGGCGGCGGACGGCGCCAACTTCGCCGCGGTCAACCGGCGGGCTGTCGAACTCGCCGAACGCATCGCTGCTGTCAGCCCTTGCCTGGAACGCATCCGGTTTGTCGCATCGGGGACCGAAGCGACGATGCTTTGCCTGCGCGTCGCACGGGCCGCGACGGGCCGGCCGAAAGTGTTGAGGTTCGAAGGGGCGTACCACGGACAGCATCCTGTGGGTGTTGCCGGCATGATCAACGGAATGTCGCGGGAGCTTCCGGGCTGCGATCCTTCCGGAACTGGAGCCCCCTGGGTGG
>DATNDF010000420.1 GCA_035607015.1 Candidatus Angelobacter sp.
TGGCGGATCGGGTCCACGATGCTCCAGGCTGTCTCCACCTCGTCACGGCGGATGAAGAGGGTGGCGTCACCGGCGATGGCTTCGAGCAACAGCCGCTCGTACGCCTCCGGGGTGTAGGCGCCGAACTCGGTGTCGTAGCTGAAATGCATTCGCACCGGGCGGATTCCCATGCTCGTGCCGGGCACCTTGCCGTTGAACCGCAGATAAATCCCCTCGTCGGGTTGGAGGCGCAGCGTAATCGCGTTCGCGTCGAGCCGGCCGCCGCATTGCGCGGCAAACAGCACATGCGGCGCGGCCCGGAATTGCACGCGCACTTCGCTCGCGCTCGCGGGCAGGTTCTTCCCGGTGCGGAGGTAAAACGGGATGTTCGACCAGCGCCAGTTGTCCACCAGCAGGCGCATCGCGACGTAGGTTTCCACGGTGGAATCGGGTCTGACCTTCGGTTCGTGGCGGTAGGCCGGACGTGGCTGGCCGTCAATTTCGCCCGCCGTGTACTGGCCGCGGACGATGTTCGCGTCAACCTGGCCGGGGTCGATCGGCCGGATGGACTTGAGCAGTTTGACCTTTTCGTCGCGAATGGCCTCGGCTTCGAGCGTCACCGGCGGTTCCATCGCCACCAGCGAGAGCACCTGCAGCAGGTGGTTCTGCACCATGTCGCGCAGCGCGCCGGCTTCCTCGTAGTAGCCGCCCCGCGTGCCGACGCCGAGCTTTTCGCTGACGGTGATCTGCACATGATCCACCGACTGCCGGTTCCAGAGTTGCTCGAAGATGGAGTTCGAGAAACGGAACATCAAAATGTTCTGGACCGTTTCCTTGCCGAGGTAATGGTCAATGCGGAAGATTTGTTTTTCGTGGACGAAGCGGGTGAGTTCGGCGTTCAATTTGTGCGCCGAGGCAAGGTCATGGCCGAATGGTTTCTCCACCACAACCCGCTGATCGGGCGCCTGGCCGTCCTCCTTCCGCAACAGGCCGGCCTGGTGCAGATTCTCCACCGCCTCTCCGAACTGGCTGGGTGAGATGGCGAGGTAAAACAGGAGATTGCGGCGCAGCTTTTCGTCGTTGAAGGATGCCAGTTGGTCGGCCAGTTTCTTGTAGGCCGCCGGATCTGAAATGTCACCCCGGCAATAGGTGACGCAGGCCGCAAACTCCTTCCACACCGCTTCGTCAATCGGCTTGGTCCGCGAGAACTGTTCCAGCGCGGCGCGCAGTTCCTGCCGCCAGGCGTCGTCGGTTTTGTCGCGCCGCGCGAAACCGATGATCCGAAACGGCGCGGGCAACTGCTTTTCCCGGCAAAGGTGGTAGAAGGCGGGAATGAGCTTGCGGGCCGTCAAATCGCCGCTCGCGCCAAAAATGATGATCGTACATGGCTCGACGGCCTTGCGGCCAAACTCCAGCCGGCTGGCCAGTAATTCATCCAGATGGTCCGCTTGTTCCATAGGCGCAACACAATGGCGAAGCCCGGTGCGGGTTTCAACAACTCTCCGTTGTCGGCAAACGGGTTCCCGGGCCGAAGTTCGCGGCTGCCGGGTTTATTGGGCGCAGTTCGCGTTCTGCGGTGTATCGAGTCTGGTGTCTCATGTCCTCCGTTCACTATCTGACCGACCCATCTGCCCCTGTTTTCCGTCCTCTGGCCGCTGAAGTCGGAAATCCGCGCAATCCGCAGTTTATTCGCCCGGTCAGGGACCGGGTCTGCATTTTCGGTTTCGGTTGTAGGCCGCGTGCCCTCACGCGGCGTCCGGGATACGCCCGGTAAGGGTACCGGGCCTACATGCAATCCGCAGTTTTTTCGCCCGGTCAGGGACCGGGTTTACAACCGGATGCCGCCCTCTTTCTTCCGTTTCCACCAAAACATCCGTTCCAACCCGGTCCGGTTCGGATACGAACGCGGCACCCAGTCGCTCAACAGCTCGAATTGCGGCGACAAGCGTCTCACCAACTCGTCCCGCGTCGTGCCGAACGGGGGGCCGTCCTCGTCAGGTATCAGATAGTTCACCGCGAGATAGTGACCGTCCGGTTTCAACCAGCGCAGCACGGCCCTCGCGTAATCATCGCGATCGCGCGGATCAATGGCGCAAAACAACGTGTGCTCGAACACCCAGTCGAACAACACCGGCGGCTTGTCCTTGAGAAAGTCTTCAATTTCAAACCGCGCCTTCAATCCGGCGGCCGCCGTCCGCTCGTTCGCCAGCTGGATCGCCGACGGAGCGAGGTCGCAACCGAACGCGTCGAACCCCGCCGCCGCCCAGGTGCGAACGTCGTGACCCGTGCCGCAACCCGGCACGCAGACGTTCCCGCGAGTCAGCTCCGGATGCGTGGCGAGGAAGTCCACCAGGCCCGGCGACCCCTCGCCTTTTTCCCAGGGCATGTCTCCGGTCCGGTATCGTTCTTCCCAATAGTTCTCGTTCAGGATTGGCATGGCGGCGGGCAGTTTCGCTGAACGATTCAAAAACCGCCACCATCGTGTGCAGAGATTTTCAAGAGGGCGTGACTTGTTCACATTCGGTCAGGAGCCGGGTCTGCTTCTTCTCTGAAATCCGCGCAATCCACGGTCCACACGCCCGGTCGGGGGACCGGGCGTACATTTCGGGTTCGGTTGTAGGCCGCGTGCCCCCACACGGCGTCGCGTTGGTTTCGCCCGATGGGGGCATCGGGCATACATCATCCAACGCACGTCCGCTGTAGGCCGGATCCCATCGACTCGGCGTTCATTCGCGGCCGATGAGGGCATTGAGCTTGCGGCGGCGGTTCGGTTGTAGGCCGCGTGCCATCACGCGGCGAAGGCAGGGCAGGCTGTCCTCGGTTCTCCGCCTTCTGCTTTCGGGTCTCCGTCCGCCGCCCTCGGTCCACGGTTCCCGTCTTCCGCGTCACCCGCGGTTCACACCCTGAGGAACCATCGGACCCGCGCCGTCGGCTCGTTCTGGATTCGTTTTCGGACTTGAGCAGCCCAACAACCTTCGGGTTCAATGAACGTTACATGGAACCACCCGGACACGCGCGGCATTCGCACTCACGGCGCGATTCGCGCCCGCACACCCCCCGCGCCTTCCGGATCTGCGACGGTCTCACCGAGGCGGTGCTCTATTTCATGGTTGTTTTTTCGCCGTGGGCGCTGGGCACCACGGATCGATGGGCCATCTGGACGATGAACATCGCCGGTTACGTGCTCGGCGTTTTGCTGCTGTCGAAATGGTTGATCTGCCGGCGCACGGGCCATCGGCCGGCGCGCTGGGGAGCGGACAGGGAACGTGAAGAAAGGAAAACAGAAGGCGGGACCGGGGACGCGGGAAACGCTGAAGATCGAGACGAAGAACGGGCGGCGGGAAGCGCAACGGCAACGAGGCGCGCGGCCTCAGGTTTTTTTACAACCGCGTTGGCCGTATTCACGGCGGTGATCCTGGGATGGTGCCTCGTCAGCGCCATCAACGCCCGATCGACATTTTTCTTCCGGCAAATGGCGTTCGTGCCGCGCGATTACATCGCCTGGCTGCCGCACAGTTACGACAGCTGGGCCACGTGGCAGGCATTTTGGATGTATCTCGGCCTCGCCCTCACGTTCTGGGCCGCGCGCGACTGGCTGCCGGGCAGGACCGCGCAGGAGCGGCGCGAGGCGCGGGAAACCGGCGCGACCGGCGGGGACTTTGTGCTGCCGACGCGGTTGCGACGCCTGCTCTGGGTCCTCTGCCTTAACGGCGCCCTGCTCGCGCTCGAGGGCATTCTCCAGCGATTGTCCGGGACCGGAAAACTGCTCTGGCTGTGGCAACCGCGCATCAACCGCACGGCGGAAGTCCAGTTCGGTCCCTACGCCTACCGGTCGAACGCGGCCCAGTACCTCAACCTGCTGTGGCCCGTCTGCCTCGGATTCTGGTGGGCCCTGCGGCGCGACCGGCGGAATTCCGCGCAAGCGGGCGCGCGGGTGGGCGGCGGCCCGCACGTGCTCTTGCTTCCGTGCGCCGTGCTGATGGCCGCTGCGCCGATCATCTCGACGAGCCGGGGCGGCGCGATCGTGGCCGCGGGCGGCATGTTCGCCGCGTTCGTGCCGTTGATGCTCGCGCAGCGAAAGGGACACTGGCTGGCGCGCTTGGGAATCACTTTTTTGTTCGCGGCCGCGCTGGGAATAGCGGGCTATCTCGGCTGGGAAAAACTCGCGCCGCGTCTGAAGACGATTTTTTCCGATGAACTGAGCGGGCGCGTCGAACTCTACCGGAACGCGGCGCAGATGGCGCGGGATTTTCCCGTGCTGGGCACGGGTCCGGGGACATTTCCCTGGCTCTACCAGCTTTACCGGGCCGGACCGGCCCAGGTCTGGGAGGCGTATGCCCACAACGACTGGCTGGAAACGCGCATCACCTTTGGCGGCGTGGGCTTCGCGATCATTCTCGCGGCGTTACTGACGGTGCTGGCGCGCTGGTTTGGCGGCGGCGGCATTACCGCGCACTGGCTGCTGGTTTCGTTCATCTGGCTCGCGCTGGCCGGCTGCCTGGTCCATGCGCGATTCGATTTTCCGTTCCAGATTTACTCGGTCCTTTCGCTCTTTCTTTTGCTGTGCGCCATCCTGTTCTGTCTGTCGCGGAAACCCTGAATGAGAAACCGGAGGTCGGGGAGTCAGCTGCGAAAAGGTCGGAAGTCCGAGGGCAGAGGACAGTAAGCAGTGAACCGAGGACGGAAGGCAGTGAGCCGGTGGCCAGAAGACAGAGGCCGGTGCGCCGGTGAAAACAGAAGGACCGGAGGAGGAGGACTGAGAACGGAAGTCGAAGGGCGGAAGACGGAGATCAGAAGACAAAAGCAGTCGGAGAGGAGTCAGCCGTCAAGAGCAGGAAGTCCGCGCAATCCGTGGTTCAAACGCCCGATGAGGGCATCGGGCCTGCATCATCGGACATGCGTCTGTTGTAGGCCGGGTCCCCCGACCCGGCGTCGTATTAGTTCCGCCCGGTAAGGGTACCGGGCCTACATTTCGGGTCCGGTTGTAGGCCGCGTGCCCTCACGCGGCGTCGGGTTGGTTTCGCCCGGTAAGGGTACCGGGCCTACATGCGCAATCCGCGGTTCCGCCCGGTCGGGCGACCGGGCCTGCAACCGGCTTCAGTTCGGCAGGCGGGCGAGATATTTTTCAAGCTTGCCTAACAACCACGCGAACAACGCCACCGCCAGCGCCGTGAACGCCAGAATCGACCACCCGGCCGCGTCGTGGTACGACTGGATTGCCGCTGCGCCCTTCGCATTCGCCGTGTAGCTGAGAAAAAACGAGCGGATCAGGTTTCCGACGATAGCCGCCAGGATTCCCAGCCCGAGCAACGCCGCCTGCAGCGATTTTTTCCGCAACGTGAGATAACCGATGAACAGCGTGGCCATGGTCGCGGATTGCAGGCTGCGGACGCCGCTGCACGCCTCATCAATGCCCACCACGCACCGGGGCAGCCGGATCGCGCTGCCGGTTTGCTCGGCGGGAATGCCGACCAGGTTCAGCAACGTCACGTTCGCCGCCGCAACCTTCGACTGCAAACCGCTGACCAGCGGGAAATAAATCGTGTCGGGGACCGGCAGCGCCAGCAGCAGGAACGCGCAACCGAACGCGAAACAGGCGATGCCCGCCCGGCCAAAAACGTAGTGAACGTTCCCGGCGACGAACAGCATCACGCCGATGCCCAGCAGGCTCATCCCTTCCGTGGTCACGCCGAAGGCCGCCTGGTAAAGCTGCGCAAAAAAAAGTGTTCCCAGCCCGGCCAACACAAGCGCCGCGCCGGCCGCGCTCCAGCGAAAGAGCGGAGCCGGCCGTTTTTCCCACGCTTCAAAAAGCAGGTAACCGGACAGCAACAACACGACCCAGCCGATCTGGAGTTCCGGGTTGTGGCTCCAGAACCAGCGCGCGCGCGCGACCAGCCAGACCACCGCGAGCGCGGACGGCAGCAGCCCGAGGAGCGGTAGTCTGGAGGATTGGGACATTGGATTCAGGAGACGGAGGACGGCAGTCAGCGGACCGGGGCCGGTGCGTACGTTTCCCGTATCTGCGTTCCGGCTTCTGCCCTCCGCTCACTGACTTCCGAGTTCAGATGTCGGTTCACTTGCGGTGCCATTGCTCGAGTTCGCGGTGGTAATCGGTCAGCGCCAGCCATTGCGGCAAAAATTGCGTGAGCAGCGCGTCGGCGGCCTGCGTGTCGTTGCCGGACAGGGGCGTCGAGATGCGGATGAATTGTTTCGGTCCCATCAGCGGCCGGCGGCTGGCAAACGATTTCCACGGCCAGCCAAAAAAACGCGCGTCGAGCGCGCCAATCATTTTGCCAAAGATGCCGCCCGGCGACTTCTCCGTTCGTCTCGCGCCGATGTCCAGATACTGGTCGAGGCGGTAGGGCAGCGGCTGGCCGCCCACCAGCGCGCCGAAATAGACCAGCTCGCGTTGCGCGCCCACGGTGAAGATGCGCCGCTCCAGTCGCAGCGTCACACCGTGCAGATTCACGCCGACCGATTCCGGCTCCACCGGCTGCAATTTCCATCCCACCGAGGTCCAGCAACGGTCGGGCGTGTGCGAAAACATGTCGAACTCGCTTTCCTTTTCCTCGTATCGCTTCGCCGAGAAGACGCGCACGATGGTCCCGCCCTCGTCGCGAAATGCGCCGTTCACGATTTTGTCGGCGGCCAGCACGGATTCCGCGGCCTCGCTGATCGGCGCTTCCTTGAAGGTCCAGCCGGGCAACCGGTCTTGTTCCGACAACCAGAAATAGCCCTGGCCCGGATCGGTTCGGGAATACCAGAAACGGGGAAAGACCCAGAGGACGGCGATCACGACGGACAGGAGGATGACCGTCGGCAGAATGGCCTTTGGTGTTGTCACGGGAATTTCACCGCGAATGGAAGTCTTGTCAGGCATGGGATGTAGGCCGGGTCCCCCGACCCGGCGTCGTGTTGGTTTCGCCCGGTAAGGGTACCGGGCCTACATGCGTAATCCGCGGTTTCGCCCGATGAGGCATTGGGCCTACATTTCGGGTCCGGTTGTAGGCCGTGTGCCCCCCACACGGCGTCGTATTAGTTTCGCCCGTTGTAGGCCGTGTGCCCTCACACGGCGCCGCGTTGGTTTCGCCCGGTAAAGGGACCGGGCCTACATCGTCGGGCCGTCGCGCAACTTTTTGGGACCGGCCTCTTCGTAAACGATTTCACCGCTGAAGGGCCAATCCTCGGGCCGGGCCGCCAATCCGGCGCGCACCGGATTCAGGTAAATGTATTCCCATTTCTCGGCCTCGCTTTCACGGCTGCGCAAAGTGTGGTCGAAATAACCTGCCTGCCAGCGAACGGTCCGGCTGCCGACGACCGCTTTCAGTGCCTTCACCCAATGCCCAAGGGTTACCGTCGGTTCGCCTTGCGCAACGAGCAGGTGCAGATGGTCCGGCATCAGAACATATCTGCGCGGCCACCATTGATAACGCTGCGGACTGTCGAGCAGAAACTCAGTCAGTTGTTCATGGATCAAATCATTTGCAAGGACCTTGAGGCGCCGTTCGGTGCAGAGCGTCAGAAAATAACGAGCGCGCCCGTTTCCAGCCCAGACGAATTTCAACCGTCTCAACCGACGGGGTGGTTTACGGGGTTCCGTTTTCAAGGATCGGTTGTAGGCCGTGTGCCCTCACGCGGCGTGTGTTGGTCTCGCCCGTTGTAGGCCGGGTCCCCCGACCCGGCGTTATGTTCCGCCCGATGAGGGCATCGGGCCTACATCCGCCCTCTGATTTCCGTCTCACCGACGCCCCGTCTTCCGTTCTCTGTCCTCCGGCACCGGGCCTACATTTCGGGTCCGGTTGTAGGCCGTGTGCCTCACACGGCGTCCGGGATACGCCCGGTCAGGGGACCGGGCCTACATGCGTAATCCGCGGTTTCGCCCGGTAAGGGTACCGGGCCTGCATGTGCTCAGCGCGAGCCTTTCATCATTGCGCCGAGGGTGCGCAAAATGATCTGCAGATCCAGCCCCGGCGATGAATGTTTGATGTAATACAGATCATACTTGAGCTTGTTCAGGGCGTCGTCCGTGCTCGCGCCGTACGGATAATTGATCTGCGCCCAGCCCGTCAGGCCCGGCTTCACCAGATGCCGCTGATTGTAAAACGGAATCTCGGCGGCGAGCTTTTCCACAAACTCCGGCCGCTCCGGCCGCGGTCCGACGATGGACATCTCGCCGCGCAGGATGTTCCAGAACTGCGGCGCCTCGTCCAGCCGCGTCCGGCGCAGGACCATTCCCACGCGCGTCGCGCGGCGGTCGGCCCCCTCCGCCCATTGCGGACCGTCCTTCTCGGCGTCCGCGCGCATCGAGCGCAGCTTCCAGATTTTGAACGGTTGATTGTGCAGGCCGGCGCGGACCTGCGAATAGAAGACCGGGCCGCGGCTTTCCAGCTTGATCGCGATGGCCGCGAGCAGAACGAACGGGCTCGCCAGCACCAGTCCGGCGAGGGCGGTTGCGATGTCGATCCCGCGCTTCACGCCCAGATACAGCGGGTGCGTCAGCTCCAGGTCCGCCTGCAAAAACCATTCGCCGCGGATGTCCTCGACCGGCACCTGGAAAAAATTGCGCTCGACGAAGTTTGCGAAATCGCTCACGCGCACCCCCAGGCCGAGGCACTCCATCAACTGCCGCATGGAGTCGTCGGAAATCCTGCCGCCGATGCAGGTGACCACCTCGTCAATCTGCAGATCGAGACAATGTTCCTTCAACGACTGTTGCGCGCCGAGCACGGTGTTGTTGTCAATGCGCTGCCCGATGAGTTCCGGTTTGTTGTCCACGAACGCCACCACCTCGAACGGCAGGCCGGACTGGCGGACGAGCGACCGCACCAGTTTTCCGGCGCGGCCCGCGCCCACCAGCAGCAGTCGTTGCCGGCGCTGCTCGGACTGCCGCCAGATGAGCACCCGCGCCAGCGCCATCAGCACCGGCGTATAAATGACCGCCTGCATCAGGATGAACCGTCCGATGCGCTGGTACAAAACCGCGAACACGAGCAGCGCGAGCGCGCCCATCGCCAGCAGCGTCGAGCCGAGCGAGCGGACGATCATCGGCCAGAAATTCCGGGGCAGAAGCGGATTGTGCAGGCCGAAGATATGGCTGGTCACGCCGATCAACGCGGCGAAGGCCACCGCGGCCCGCAATTGTCCGAGGTGCGGTGTGCGGCCCGATTGCACCAGCGTGTAGAAGTAGGGTGAAAAGGCGTACGCCGAATACATCGCCACGAACGCCAGCACCCCGTCAATGAGCAGCCAGCCGCCGGTTTTCAGGTCCCAGCTTTTCGGGCCGCGTTTGACCGTGGTCTCAGTCATGAAAAAAATGAAAAAGCCAAAAATGTACCCGTGGACGTTGTAGGCCGGGTCCCCTGACCCGGCGTCGTGTTGGTTCCGCCCGATGAGGTCATCGGGCCTACATCATCCAACGGACGTCCGTTGTAGGCCGTGTGCCTCCACACGGCGATTGAGTCGCGTTCGTTGTAGGCCGGGTCCCCTGACCCGGCGTTATGTTCCACCCGATGAGGTCATCGGGCCTACATTTTCGGGTTCGGTTGTAGGCCGTGTGCCCCCACACGGCGATTGAGTCGCGTTCGTTGTAGGCCGGGTCCCCTGACCCGGCGTTATGATTCGCCCGATGAGGTCATCGGGCCTACATTTTTGGGTTCAGTTGTAGGCCGTGTGCCCCCACACGGCGTCCGGGATACGCCCGGTCGGGGGACCGGGCCTACATGCATAACACGCGGTCCCGCCCGATGAGGGCATCGGGCCTAAATCAAAGGCCCATGGTTTTCAAAATCACCGCATTCACTTTGCGCACGTCGAATTTTTCAACCGCGATCTCGCGGCTGCGCCGGCCCATCTTCGCGATCAAATCCGGCTCGACAATGAACCGTTCCATCGCCGACGCGAGCGCCGTTGCGTCCCTGGCCGGAACCAGGAATCCGTTTTCGCCCGGCACCACTGTTTCGCGGCAACCGGGCACATCCGTGGTCACGATGGGCCGGCCCACCGCCATCGCCTCCAGCACACTCATCGGCGTGCCCTCGCGATACGACGGCAGCACAAACACACCGGCCCCGGCCAGAAACGGACGCACGTCATCCGTCGCGCCGGGGTATTCAATGATTCCCTCCGACCGCCACGCTCCCAACTCTTGCCGGCTGATCGCGGATGGATTCGCGTCGTGCGGACCGACCAGTTGAAAGCGCGCTTCGGGATGCCGCGGTTTCAAGAGACGCGCCGCCTCCGCGTATTCCACAATGCCCTTGTCCCGGAGCAGCCGCGCGACCAGCAAAAAGACGGGCGGGCCGGACGGCGGCGGCTGGAAGGCGAAGCGTTCGAGGTCCACGCCGGAACCGTTGACGCGCACGGCCCGATGCGCATCGCGCAGCAGACCGAGACTCAGGAACAGTTGGAGATCGTCGGGATTCTGGAAGAAGACCGCGTCATTGTGCGGGAGGGCGCGCCGGTACAACGCGCGGGCCACGCGACCGACCAGCCGTTGTTTCAGGTTGCCCTCGGTGAACGCGTAACCCAGGCCGGTCATCAACGCGAAGAGGCGCGGCACGCCGGCCCGATGCGCCGCCAGCGAACCGTAGATCACCGATTTGATCGTGTAACTGAACATCAGGTCTGGCCGTTCGGCTTTCAGGAAGCGGGTAAAGAATCGTAAAAAACGGAAATCAGCGAGAGGATTCAGTCCTGTTCGCTTGAGTGGCATCGCGTGGAACCGGACGCCGATTTGTTTCATTCCCACGGGCACACCCGGATGAGCGTCGGGCGCGCAGGCGAGCACCGAATGGCCCGCCGCAACCAGCGTTTTCAACAAAGGCAGCCTCACGTTGATCAGCGATTCGGGAAAACTCGTGAGAACAACGATCTTCAAATCTGTTGGGCGCGTGCCGTCACGCGGCGTGTGTTGGTTTCGCCCGTTGTAGGCCGGGTCCCCCGACCCGGCGTTATTATCCGCCCGGTAAGGGTACCGGGCCTACATTTTCGCGTTCGGTTGTAGGCCGGGTGCTTTCACGCGGCGTGTTGGTTTCGCCCGTTGTAGGCCGGGTCCCCCGACCCGGCGTTATGATCCGCCCGATGAGGGACCGACTCTACGTGCCCGATGTGGCTCCGACCCGCATTGACGCCGGCCGCATCATAGCCCCATGCATATCATCATTTTCGCATTCACTCTATTGACATCAAATTTGTCGACCGCGATTTCACGACTACGATGACCCATCTTGGGTATCAAATCGGGATCAAGAATAAATCGCTCCATTGCCTCAGCGAGTCGAGGCGCGTCCTTTATCGGCACTAGAAATCCATTTTCTCCGGGAATCACAGTATCACGGCAACCAGGCATGTCTGTCGTAATGATAGGCCGCCCAACCGCCATCGCTTCGAGCACTGTTAGCGGAGTTCCTTCGCGGTAGTATGACGGCAGCACGAACACACTTGTATCCACCAGGTACGGTCGAACGTTCCTTGTGGCGCCTAGGTATTCAATAATTCCTTCGCTCCGCCATCGCTCAACCTGTTCCAGTTTGATTGCTGAGGGATGGGTTTCCAAACGACCAAGCAACCGAAAACTCGCATGGGGATATCGGCTCTTCAGTAAGCGCGCGGCCTCCGTGTACTCAACAATTCCTTTTTCTTTGATCAAGCGGGCCGTTAGCAAAAATACGGGCAGCTTTTGCGTCGTCGGCGATTCGGCGAACAATTCCAAGTCAACACCTGAGCCATTTATCCGCACTCCCTGCTGCTCATCACGCAATAGTTTCAGTTTTAAGAACAAGTTTTGATCGTCGGCGTTTTGAAAGAAAACCGCCTGATTGCTCCGGAGAGCAACACGATAAAGGAAACGCGCCGCAACATTGGTCAGTCGCTGTTTGTTCGTCTCGCGGCCGAAGGTATAACCCAACCCTGGAATAAGCGAGAAGACGCGTGGAACACCTGCCAAGCGCGCCGCGAACGAGCCGTAAATCACCGGTTTGATGTTGTAGCCAAAGAAAACGTCAGGGCGTTTCTGGCGCAAAAAACGGGAAAATGAAAGCACGAAACGCGCATCATGAATCGGGTTCATACGAGTACGCTCCAGTTGCACCGAATGATAGATCACTCCGAAACTTCGCAAGGCCGCCGCAATTTCCTCATTTATTTCAGGCGCGCAAGCTAAGACCTCATGGCCGGCGCCCCGTATCGCTCGGAGCAGCGGCCCGCGAATGTTTACCAGAGACTCGACGTAACCCGACAGGACGAGCAATTTCACCGGATTCGATTCTTTGACAACCAGTAAAGACAAACTGCAGGCCCCTTCCACAAGATCTGATCTGCAGCCGCGCCTGCCAGCCAGCGACAGTCAAAAGTCTGCGTCGAAAGAATTCTCAAGTACCGTTTTCAAAATGGTGATTAGAGTCGACCGGGATGACAGCGAGTCGAACGAAGTCCAAGACTGGAGTGGATTCACGTCGCGCACAGTTTTCAGATGTCAAATCACCTTTTCCATATCAATCAGGACGACTTGGTTAAACTTGCGCAAAACTGGCACTTTGTTTAGGGAATTCTCGATTCTGTCTGCCATAGTTAATAACGGATTGTTTGGAAACGGACCCAGACAAACTGAAGTAAATAAGGCAGTCGGCAGACTCAGCAGACCGTAGAACTGGACTTTGGTAGCGAAAATACTACTTATCCAGTTAAGATCATCATTGAGTAGAGGTTTCTCGTCCGCCGTGCGTGCGTTCGGCGTCATCCATCGATAAAGCCGCAGCAAAGGATTATGACCGAGTGGTTCTTCAAAAATCGCTCGTCCGTGCCGCTTCAAGACTCTTTTAATCTCGCGAATGGCAATCTTTAGATCCAGGTGATGGAGAATTGCATTTCCCATCACGAAATCAAAAAAATCGTTATCGAATGCCAGACTATGTGCGTCCATAACCTGAAACTTGAAGTTTCTGTCCTCGGCAAACCCAGCCCTTCTAGCGAGTCCGGTCGCCGATTTCACATAGTTCGCAGAGATATCGATTCCAAACACGAAAGCGCCAGAGCGAAGAAATCGAACTGCGTTCTCGCCCTTTCCGCATCCATAATCCAAAACACGGTGCCCCTTAAATTTTGCAATGACCCGCTCTACATAGGTATCTCTACGCGCCAGGTAAGGCATAGAATCGTAATGGGAGAATCGAGCCTTGATGTTTTGGTTTTTAGCGAGAACGTCGTCGACGTCGTGCGCTTTCCGCTCTCTTTCGACGCGCCGTTGTAAGGATTCATATTCCATGTGAGGTTCTGAGAACTTTCGCGAATAAAAGATAAGTAATTACGACCGAGATGAAAGTCAAACGCGAAGGAACGATTGCTAGGTTTTATGGAATTTCTCTCAACCACAACTCTAAAACTAAAAGCGCATAAACAAGCTGGCCCCAATTCCGGTCCGGAAGCATGGTTTGGCCGAGCAGCCCGTCCACCAGTTCATCTGCCAGGTAGGCGCGGACACGCGCGTCTTTGCTGCCAACGGTGTCCTGAATGATCGGCCTCAATTCCTTCCTCAACCACGACACCAGCGGAATTTCGAACCCGCGCTTTTCGCCGCCGATCACTTCATCCGGCAGCCGACCGCGATAGGCATCGCGCAACATGGCCTTGGGCCGGCCGTTTCGCAGCAGGTAATCGCCGGGCAGGGTCGCCGTAAATTCCGCCAGGACCGAATCGAGCAAGGGTGAACGCGCCTCGAGCGAAGCCGCCATCGTCGCCATGTCCATCTTCACCAGCAGCGTGCTGCCGAGGATGAAATTCATGTCCGCCGTCCGTTGCGTGTCGAGCATGGGTAGTGACGCGGGCAGGCATTCCTCGATCAACTGTTCCGTTGATCGCATCGGCCCGCGCCGCCAGTACCGGCGTTTCTCCGGCTCGAAGATCATGTCGGTCGTCCAGGCCAGAAACCGCGCGCCCGGTTCCGAACCCATGCCGCGGACAAAACGGGTCGCATACCCAAGCCGGGACCGACGTTTTCCAGAAAGAGCCGCCAGTCCTCGCGCCGCCACGCGGAACAGTCCCCTGGGCAGCCGACGAAAATGGTCGAAACGGTTCGCCGCCAGATAGCGCCGGTAACCGGCGAACAACTCGTCGCCGCCGTCGCCATTGAGCACGACCTTGAGACGTTCACCCGCCATCCGCGAAACCGCGTAGCTCGGAATCGCGCTGGAATCGGCGAACGGCTGGTCGTAATGACGGGCCAGAAACTGGAGCTCGTCCAGCGGACTGACCTTGAGCGGCAGCACCGTGTTGCGGACGCGCAGCGCCTGTGCGGTCCGCTGCGCAATGGGCGCTTCGTCGAATTCGTCCTGCCCCATGGAAACCGTGAACGTCTGCAACGTTTCGCCGACCTGTTTCGCCGCTTCGTAGGCCACGACCGAAGAATCGACGCCCCCGGAGAGGAAGACGCCGAGGGGAACATCGCTGCGCAACCGCAACCGGACCGCTTCGTTGACCAGTGCGCGCGTTCGGTCCAGCGCCTCCTCGTATGGCAGACTCGTCTTCGGGAGGTATTCGAGACGCCAGTAG
>DATNDF010000421.1 GCA_035607015.1 Candidatus Angelobacter sp.
AGTTTATCGCCTGTTTTCTCACCGCTTCGCTTGCGCCGCTGGCGACCGGGTGCGACACGATGCGCGACTCGACGATGACCGGCCGGCTTTGGGATGCAGGCGGAGTCAACCGCTGTCTGCCCGCGCCGACACCGAACCTGAAGCTTTATCGCACCCAGGACGACAAGGATGTGCTGGTGACGTACGACGAGTTGCGCGAGAAAAACGATTCCATCCGGCGCCGCGCCTTTTTCTTCAAACCGAACATTCGGCGGCTGGAGGACCGCAAGCGTCCGAAATTCGTCAGCCCGGACAAGGTCATGGAATTGAAACTGGTCCCGGTGGCCGGGTTCGGAGACACAAACGCGCCAACTGGCGAAGTGGTGTTCGCAAATATTTCCGGAGACAGTCAGGATTTCACGCTTGTGTGGTTTGGTGCTGAACTCGGTCCTTACACGCTGCCCGTGTATGTGGACCGCGGCAGCCAATTCCGGCGCGTGCTCTTAACGCCGCTGACAACCACGGGCGACGTGATTGTCGCGGTGGCGGTGGTTGCCGTGGTAGCGGGCGCGATCGCCGGTTACAGCTATGCATGTAGTGCTACGGCCAACCATCGCTGAAATACACGCCGCGGCAGGTGTGGGCCAGCGAGGCCGGCTGGCGCGCAAGGAAATGCCTGCAAGCCACGCACCTCCCCAAAGCCATAAAGGCCATCCAACGATCCGCCAGAAATCAGGCTCCGCTTACCAGCTTTTCCAACCGGTCGTACGCGGCGCTCCACGCCGCGACGTGAGGCTGGATGATTTCCATGCTGAACGAATCACGGACGATTTTGCGCGCTTCTTCGAGCGAGGGCACATGGTTCAGCGCCATCGCCTGCACGAGGACGTTGCCCGCCGCCGCCGCTTCGGTCGGGCCGATCACCACCGGGATCTGGAGGGCGTTCGCCGTAAAATGATTCAGGAGGCTGTTTTTTGTCCCGCCGCCCACGATGTGCAACCGTTCGATTTTTCGACCGGTGATTTTTTCGATGTCTCCCAGCGTCCGGCGGTAGAGCAGCGCGAGGCTCTCCAGAACGCAGCGGACAATGGGGCCCGGCTTGCGAGGCACGAGTTGGCCGGTCTCCTTGCAAAAGGCCTGAATCTTCGAAGGCATGTCGCCCGGTTCCAGAAAACGGGGATCGGACGGATTGATCAGGGATTCGAACGGCGGCGACGATGCAGCCAGGTGTGTCATCACGTCGTAGTCCAGGTCCTGCTCCTTTTCGGCCCAGTGCCGGCGGCATTCCTGGATGATCCAGAGACCGGCGATGTTCTTGAGCAGGCGAACGGAATTGCCGTAGCCGATTTCGTTGGTGAAGTTCAACTCGCGGCTGGCGTCGTTGATGATCGGTTCCGGCACTTCAACGCCCATCAACGACCAGGTGCCCGAGCTGAGGAAGGCCCAGTTCTGGCCGCTGGCCGGCAGTCCCGCCACGGCCGCGGCCGTGTCATGTGAACAGGACGCGATAACCTGCACGTCCTCCAGTTTGGTTTGCTGGGCGATGTCTGCACGCAATGGTCCGAGCGGCGTCCCGGACGGCACGATTTGCGGAAACAGTTTCGACGGCAACTTCAACGCATGGATCAATTTGTCGGACCAGTTTTTGGTGACCGGATTGTAAAGTTGCGTCGTGCTGGCCATGGAGACCTCCATTTTGGCCGCGCCGGACAGCAGGTAGTTGAACCCGTCCGCCACCGAGAGCAGTTGATGCGCCTTGCCGAGGCGTTTGGATTTTTCCGCCCCGAGTTGAAAGAGCGTGTTGATCGGCATTTTCTGGATGCCCGTCTCCGCGTAAATCGTTTCCCACGGGACTTTGTCGAGCACCTCCTTCATCCCCGTCTGGGAGCGCGCGTCGCGGTAATGGTAGGTGGGAGTGATGAGCGAACCGTCCGCCTCGAACAGCATGTAGTCCACCCCCCAGGAATCGCAACTGAGAGAGGCGATGGGGTCCTGGTGCTCGGCAACCTTGCGCAGCCCCACCAGAACCTCCTGGAATACCTGCGGGATATTCCAGCAGAGCGAGTCCTTGTCCTTGATGGGCTGGTTGGAAAACCGGTGGAGCTCGCTCAAGGCGAGTTTGCCGTTGTTGAGGGTGCCCTCGATCACTCGGCCGCTCTCCGCACCGAGATCGCAGGCAATGTAGTAGGTCGTCTTCATAGCTTAAATTGACTCGCCAATTCGCCGCGCGGCTCAAATCCGGTGCCCCCGAATGCGCGGAACCCATCCGCGCTCGCGACCATAACGGTTGTCGCATCCGGCATCAAGAAACAAGCGCGTTGCCCGGGACGCGGACCGCGGCGCCAGTCCACGAGCGATGTCGCGACCATCGCAGGCCGCTTGTCAGCAAGAAGTGTTCTGATACAACTCCTGCGTGCGGATTTTCATCGCGCTCGCTTTTGTGGCTGTGACGGGCCTTTTTACCGGCTGTGCTACTCCACGCGAATCAATCCAATGGCCCCGTTACCAGCTTTCCGCCGCGCAAACATGGCGGTTGAATCTTCCCAGGGGAGAACGCTTTGACGCCTCGGGACTATACCTTACACCGCAGGGAGAATTGCTCGCGGTCAGCGATCGCGAACCTTCCGTTTATCGCATTCAGATTCCTCCTGACGGTGACGCCTCAGAACTGGACAAACTGCCCAACTGTTTTACTGCCGCGCAACTCGCGCAGTTCGCACCGGAAAAAATCGACCGCTACGATTGCGAGGGCATCACCGTGGACGAGCGCGGACGCGTTTACCTTTGCGAAGAAGAGAACCGCTGGATCCTGCGCTGGGATCCAATGACGCGACAGGTCGAACGACTCAACATCGACTGGACGCCGGTGCAAAAATATTTCAGCAAGACCGATCGCAACGCGTCGTTTGAAGGCATCGCCATCGGCGGCGCCAAATTATACGTGGCGAACGAACGCGAGCAGGGACGGATCGTGGTCGTTGATCTCAAGACGCTCAAAGTGGTGGACGATTTCGCGGTGCGATCAAGCGTGTTCGCGCCTTGGGGACCGCACTACTCCGATCTCTGCTGGTTCCGAGGTGAGCTGTATGTCCTCATGCGTGAGGATCACGTCATCCTCCGCGTTGACCCGCACTCCCATCGTGTCCTGGCGGAATACGATTTCCGGGCGATGGAGACCGCTCCCGAAAATAAATACCGCCTCGTGCTGCCGTTCGTGGGGGTCATGGAAGGACTGGCCGTTGACGACCACGACTTCTGGCTCGTGACCGACAACAACGGCCTGGGGCGCGTCCGCCACCCCGATGACCCGCGCCCGACGTTGTTCCGATGTCCGCGGCCGGATCGTCGCGCAAAAATGAACCCGTGAAATGAGAATTACAGCACAAGTTCCTCGATAAATGAAAGCATGCGCTGTACGACTTCCCAAAACAGAAGGGCTTCCGCTCCATCAGAAGGCGACTGAATCCACAGTCGCGTCCAACTTTTTGCACAATTCCAGCGTGGCGTCCGGCAGCCCCTCCCCGCGGTGTCAATTCCTGCATGCGTGGCGACGCCGCGGACGCCGGTTGCGAGCTGCGCCGAAACCGCATTGCTTAAAAAACATGCGAACGATAGTGACCAACTCAACAAGAACCGGGTGATTTTCATGTCGTCTTTGAGCCACAGATTGAACGTGGATGGAACATGGATTTTCAAACGTCTTGCGGTAGCGCGGTCTGTGACCGGATGTCGCAGACCGCGGATTCACACGATAATCTCTACACGGTGGAATGCGTTTCGTTTGGCCGAATGAAGAAGTTCAAGCACACGCCGATGACGTGACGGAAGGGATTTTTTGATCAAAATGGTTCCACGCACCGAGGACTCTTAAGCTTCAGAATGCTGACCGCATGTTCGACGTCTAGCGTATCGTTGCTCACAAAATCACCACCCTCGAGCGTTAACCGTATGGGTCCTCTGCAGGTGAATCCACTATTGGGCTGCGGCAGTCCAAGGCGTGCGTGGCTCTTTATGACGTCTCTCAATTTTCTTTTATTCTCACAACGAGGCGTCAGCTGAGTGCAAACTACCGCGCCACCTGAGGTCCGGACATCGCGGATATAATTTACTTGCGGGTGCTTGTAATCGTTTCCTGATCCGACGGACACAACTACCTTTCTAGGTGAGACGCTTTTCAGCCACGCCAAAGCTCTTTTATCTCCACGGTCGGCGGGCGCCCCGTGGTGAGGTCCGACCAAATACTCGGGTCTTGAACCTTGGCATTGAGCAGCAACGTTTTCTATTGTCGTGTCGCTCGCCCACAGAATCTTAACTGCTGAATGAATCGATAGTGATAAGACTCCGGCGGTTTCATTGGCACTGGGCGCCATAATATTCGACAGAACAGGCGGAAACTTAACTTCCAAACTGCTTCCTGAATTACTATCAGACCAGAGCACCCTGGGGGCTTCAAGGCGACGGATATTGGTCACTTCGCCGCACTTCTTTGCGGTATCGAGGCGACGGACTAGTCGAACGAACACGTCGTCTTTCCTGGATCGATCTTCGAGAAAATAGACAGTTCCAATTCGTGAACGCGCCCCATCAACCACAGCGTTAAGAGCCCCTATGTGGTCGGCATCATTGTGCGTCAAGACAATGCTATGTACCCTTATGTTCCCGTGTGAGATAAGCCAACCTGAAATAGGATTTCCCCTAGGTCCTACGTCAATCAAGATAATCTCCCCGCTGGGCAAATGAATGACGCTACAGTCTCCTTGTCCGACATCCCAAAACTCGACTACGAGCGGTTGCTGGGCCATGACCTCCACAAAGTTTCCCCGTCGATGACTTCGGCTGAAGGAGCTGGAGCAACTTGCGATATCGACACAAGCTTATTGCCTTCTCCGAAATTTGCGAGCGCCGTAAACGATTCGCCGGGATTCAACAACTCGAGAGACTTTGCTACCGACCTCGGAACAACCTCCTTGGTTCCATCATGCCATTCGATCTCGAGGTCAGCCGGTGTGGCGGCGAGTAGTCGACCCTCTGTAAAGATCGCAGGCGCATGCTCGACGCAAAATCTGCGGTAGTCTGCTTGGCGGGAAATTTCCTCCCATTCTCGCTCCTCATGCTTGCTTAGCTCCTTCCGCTCCGCTTTCCGGAGAAGGAACAAAAACTTTCGAATAATTTCACGACTAATCTCTCCCCCTCTTTGCCACGGAAGGCGAACGTTCCAGCCACGGATTTCTAGTTCATAGGTTCGGCGATAATAGGCAATTGTAGGATAACGCTCGAGTATGAGAAAGTATTCTCCAAACGCAAAGTGACGCTGATCCAATTCCGCTTCGATTGGCACATCAAGATCGAATTGAGATGAAGACGAAACTTCAACCGTTCGTGGAAGCTCGTTAGCAAGGTAGCTCGCTCTTTCGGTTGGAATGTCAGGTGCCAGAATCATAGGGGCCAAAACTGTCGCGAGCTTGAACGGTGAAATACGCCTCGAACTCTTGCAAAATCAAATCGTGAGCTAGTCTAAGCTCATTTTTAACTTCGTCGAGTGAGATTTTGCGGCCCAAACCTTCCGTTGTGGCCTTAAAATCGAGCCGCAATGCCAAAGTGCTACCGGGTTGGGATTCAATGTTTTGCAAATGAGCACTAAACCGCATCGGCGGCGTCTCAGTGATTCCTAAGTTAATCTCAAAGTTATATGGCGGAATGAGCGTTTTGCCAGGTCCTGGAAGGTTAGAGAAAAAATTCAATATGTTCTTTAAGTCAATTTTGTTTTCGCTCGCAAACTTCGGGACGGTCTGAAAAGAAATAAAATTAACATATTCCAGTGTAATCCCGCGCAACGTTTTCACTTCAAAATGGTCAGCCCAGCGTGGCAACCAATCGTGCGAGAACTCCTCCAGTTCCTCATAATGGCGCGGATTGGCCGGTCCTCCCACGAGATTAAAAGCCACTCGATCTCTCCATACTTGTATTCCCTTGTCTCTGTTACTTTGGCCTCCTTTCCAGAATCTGTGTTTCAAGGACATTCGCTGATGGTTCTGGTCAAACGAAGGCATCCCATCCTTCTGGGTAACTTTGATCTGCCACTCGGTAATTGTTTCCATCTCGGGGAAACTTTTTTGCAGCAAATCTTTCCATTCTTCTATTCGACGATGAAACAACTCCTCATCGATCTGAACCCCGACCGAAAAGGCTCGCTCCACAATTGGTGGCCTCTTGTATTTCCTCATTGATGGCTTCGGCCTGTCTAACGCAGCAACGGCGATCAGTTACGGCAACTCCCCAATAGTGATGTCCTTGTACCACGCCTCGGTCTTGCCGCCGCCGTGCACCTGCAGGCCGATCCGGCCGAATTGCGGGATGGCATCGTCCGCTTCGGTGTAGTCCACCGTCTGAAGGCCGTTGATCCAGGCGCGTATCCGTTTCCCTTCCGCGCGGATGACGTATTCATTCCATTCGCCACGCTTCAACACCTTGTTGACCTCTTTGATGTCGGACTTGGCCATGACCTTGTTCCGTCGAGACTCGTCGTAAATGCAGCCCCACCATTCGGGATCGCCCATGTCCACCTGGTAACCGCTCATTTCAGTCGGCGGGTTCTTCGTGCGCTCGCTGCGAATCTGCACGCCGCCGTTAATGAAACCTTCGGTGCCGGTCAGCTTGAAATTAAGCTTCAGCACGAAGTTGGTGAATGAGCGCGTGGTGGCGATGAATTGGTTTTCCGGCACGGTTGTCTTGAGCGAGCCGCCCACGAATGCGCCGTCCTCGATGCGCCAGGTTTTGTTGGTGTCACCGTCCCAGCCTTTGAATGTTTTGCCGTCGAAGATCGGAACGACCCTGCCGGAATCGGCGGCGTTCGAGGAAAACACGGCGAGCAAAACGAAAGTGGCAGCAAGTGATTTTTTCATAGTTGGAGCGTTGCGTTCTTCCCGATCGTATAACGGTGAGGCGAGGCTCTGTCGAGCCGTGACTTCCATACGTAGCCGCCGGGTCAAACGCCGTGTGAGGACACGCGGCCTACAGAAGAACGCCCCGCGTTGCAGGCCGACTGCCCTCAGTCGGCGCGCGTCGCATCTGGATGCCCTCTCTCATTCGTAGCGGCCGGGCCTAATGAGGGAATTTCTGTGCGTGCCGGCCAGATTACACTTTCCACTTTCGCAGACGCAACGCATTGCCGATGACGACCAAATCCGAGAGGCCCATTGCCGCGGCGCAAATCACCGGGCTGAGGAAGCCGAGCGCGGCCAGCGGAATGGAAGCGGCGTTGTAGAAGAACGCCCAAAACAGGTTCTGTTTGATGGTGAGCAAAGCTGCCTGTGCGAAACCGAGCGCTTCCGGAATTGCCTGAATGTCGGACTTGAGCAGGATGATGTCGGCAGCCTCGCGGGCAACGTCGCTGGCCTTCGCGACGGCAATGCCGAGGTCGGCCTGCTCCAAAGCCGGCGCGTCGTTGATGCCGTCACCAACGAACGCGACGCGCTCGCCGCGCTGTTGAAGCTGCTTCACCATCTCGGCCTTTCGCTCCGGGCGAATTTCAGCGAACACGTTTTCTTTCGCGATGCCGACCTGCTCCGCGATGGCGGCGGCCGTGAGCCGGTTATCGCCGGTGATGAGATAAGTCGCTTTGCCTTGTTGGTTGAGTTGCCTCACCACTTCGCCGGCATGCGGTTTGATGGTATCGCGCAACGCTAACAGGCCGACGAGTTGAGCGTCGGCGGCAAGGCCGAGGATGGTCGCGCCCTGCGCAGACCAATCGTTGACGAACTTCGTCGCGCGTGTGAGGTCAACCCCGGTTTCGCGGAGCCAATTGAGCGAGCCGAGTCGGAACAAAGATCCGTCCAAACCCGCCTGCACGCCTTTACCGCGCAACTCCTGCCAATCGGAACTTTGGATTCGGCGGGCCGCCGGGTCCGGCAGGCCAGCGGCCTGCGCTCCCCGGTCTTGAGCGGCCACCGCCAGGCTGAGCGGATGGTTCGACGGCTGCGCGAGCGCGGCGGCCAATTCTTCAACTGGAACAGAACGATTCGACGCGTCGCGCAAGTCTTCAACGGCCGCAACGGAAAGTCTTCCCTGTGTCAGCGTGCCGGTTTTGTCGAACACGATGGCGGTGATCGTTCCCGACTTTTCCAGCGCCGCGCCGTCACGGATGAGAATGCCGCGCTGCGCGGCGGCATTCGTGCCCGCCATGATCGCCGCCGGCGTGGCCAGCCCCATCGCGCAGGGACACGCGACAATCAACACCGCCGCCGCCTGAATGAATGCAGCCGCCAGCGCGGTGGCCGGAAAGTGAACGGGCCAGAGATACGGCGCAATGGACTGGCCGACGCTCAACGCGTGAGCGTAGGCGAAACCCCACCATGACGCCGTGGCCAGCGCAATCAGCACCACCACCGGCACGAACACGTTGCTCACGCGGTCGCCGAGCTTCTGGATGTTCGCCCGGCTGTTTTGCGCGCGCTGGACGACGGCGATGATTTGCGCCAGCGCGGTGGCTTCGCCGGTGGCGATGACGCGCATCACGAGCCGGCCATTCTGGTTCACCGTGCCGGTGTAGAGTTTCGCACCGGCCGCCTTTTCGACGGGCAGCGATTCGCCCGTGAGCATGGACTCATCCACGGCCGAACCGCCTTCTATGACTTCGCCGTCGGTCGGCACGCGGTCACCGGGTTTCAACACGGCCCGATCACCGGCGCGCAATGACGCGACCGGCACCTCGGTTTCTTCGCCGTCCGGGTCCAGTTTCCGCGCCGTTTGCGGCGCCAGATTCATCAACGCGCGCAACGAACCCGCGGCCCGCGAACCGACCAGCGCTTCAATGAAATGCCCGGCACTGATCAGTGTGATGATCGCGGCCGCCTCCATGAAGTAGAGATGTCCGTGCCAACCGGTGAGCAGACCCCACAGGCTGAAGCCGAACGCCGTGCTGGAGCCGAGCGCGACGAGCGTGTCCATGTTCGAGCCGCCGCGTTTGAGCTGGCTCCAGGCGCCGCGGAAAAACCTCGCGCCGCACACGATCATCACCGGCGTGGACAGGGAGAAGGCGATCCATTTGAAGGCGTCACTCGTGCCCCAGCCAAAGACCCATTCGCCGATGATGAGCGGTAGCGTAAGCGTGGCTCCGAGAATCACGGTGAACTTCCATGTTTCGAGCGCCGAACCCGGCGGCCCGTCCGCGTGGCAGCAGGCCGCTTCCGCCGGTGTGGCGTCGTAGCCGGCCTGCTTCACCGCGCGGACGACGGTTTCAACACTCGTTTCCGCGCCGGATTTCCAACGCACAGTCGCGCGGCCATTTTCCAGGCCCACGTCCGCGCTGGCGACACCGGGAACACTTTGGATCGCCTCCGTGACATGCCGCGCGCAGTTCTGGCAGGTCATCCCACCGACGGTAAGCTCGGAAATGTTGCGGCGACCGGTGGGTTCCGCGGCGGGCTCATGGACGTGCGCGTGCATAAAGCTGTGGCTATCCTTCCTTTACTCGCGCCCGCAGTCAAATTCACGTTGACCAGCGGAGCGGCTTTTCATTAGGTTAACCGCGTCAATCACACCAACAAAATCGAAAGGTAATTTTATGGCTAAAATCGTTCCGTTGATCAGTTCGGGAGTCGCCGGACCGCTGGGAGTGTTGCACCTTCCGCGCCTCTGGTTGAAGGTGTCGCTCGAATGCCGCGGCAAACTGGCCGACGGTTATCCGGGCATCGGCAAGGGCTACGACATGATGACCATCAACGCGCTCGGGTTGAACGCGGACGCGGTGAAAAAGTTCATCAACGATTCGAAACCGACCTACTGCCAGTTCGAAGCCTGGGTCAAGAAGCAACCCGGCGTGAAGCTCGACAAGGCGACCCTCTACAAGCACAACTCGGCTGTCCGGGGTTACATCCACGACGACGCGACGCGCAAAGGCATCCTCGGCGCGAACGGAGTCACCGATGAAGGTTCAGTGAATCCCGGCGCGGTGGACCTCAACAACCTTGATGACTGGTACGAGTTCCATCAGACAGAATTGAAGTAACTTCCTCCGGACAATTCGAGCCGCCGTTCTCCCGAACGGCGGCTTTTTTACGGGTCCGGATGTTTCGAGAAGCGCGCGGGCCGCAACCGGCGTTTTTGATGCCACGCCACGCCGATCAAATCGAAAATGCCGCGCCCAAGCCGGTTCCATACGCCGTACTTGGAAACACCTGCCGCGCGCGGCCGGTGATTCACAGAGGTTTCTTTTGTGACCGCGCCGTTCCCGTGAACGAGAACCGGCAGGAAGCGGTGCCAGCCGTTGAAGGGAAAAACACCGTCGAGCGCCGTGCGCTTGAAGACGCGCAACGAACAGCCGGTATCCTGAAAGTCCGCGCCCAACGCGGCCCTTCGCGCCCGGCGCGCGATGCGCGATGACACGCGGCGCAGCCACGTGTCCCGGCGGTTGACCCGCACGCCGCAAACGAAATCAGCGTGCTCCAGCTCGCAGAGCAGTTTCGGCAGGTCCGCCGGATCGTTCTGTAAATCTCCATCGAGGGTGGCAATGATCGGCCCGTTGGTTTCCCGGACGCCCGTCCAAAGTGCGGCGCTTTGACCGCTGTTGCGCTCGTGACGGAGACCGCGCACGCGTGGGTCGAGCCGATGCGCCTCCAGAATTTTTCCCCAGGTGCCGTCGCGGCTGCCGTCGTCCACAAAGACCACTTCAAACGGCCGCGGTTCCTTCTCCAGCGCCCCAACGACCTCGCGAGCGAGCGGCAGAACGTTGTCTTCCTCGTCGAGGACTGGAACGATGATGGAGATTTCAACCGGCACAAGTGAAGACTAGCGGCTGCAGGTAGGAAGTTGAAGGTCGAAAGTTCAGCGCAAAGCCCCGTGCTATTTGAGCGTCTTCAAGAAAGCGAACAGGTCGCTGACATCCTCCGGCTTCAACCCCTCAATCAGCCCCTCCGGCATGATGGACAAGCGGGTGTATCCCGCGCGCCTGATGTTGCCGCGAGGCAGGCGCAGGTCTTCGGTGTTCGGCTGGCGGAGCACAACCGAATTGTCATCCTGTGAAACGAACAGCCCTTCCTGAACTTCGCCGTCGCGCGTCTCGACGCGAAACCGCCGATACCCCGCCTCCATTGCCGCGTTCGGCGTAAGGACGTTTCGCAGCAGCGACTCAATCCCGTTCGCGCCCGCGCCGTCAAGGACCGGCCCGATCTTTCCACCCTGCCCTTTCACCGCGTGGCAGACTCCGCAGGTGCTCACAAACACTTGCTGACCACGCGTCAGGTCGCCGGATTTGTTCGCCAGCTCACGGAATTGCGCGAACTTCGCGGCAAGCGCCCTTGCTTCGATCTCGGTCAAAATCGGCGGCAAATCGCCGGTTCGTTCGATGTGCGCGCCGCCCTGCAGTTTACCCCACGAGTCACCGCTTCCGTGATAGAGCAATGCGGACGTCAGGCTGTTACGATCCATCGAGACGTTGGCCGACGCGCGGATTTCATCGGGCGAGCGACAGACGTTCCAGACGCGGAACTCGGCGAACTCGCCTGCCGTGCCGCCGGCAGGATTCGAGAGGCCCACCTTCAAATGCTCGAAGTCCCTTTTTTCAACCGCCCGACTCGTCACGTCCAGTTCGCCATTCTGGAACAGCCGGAACCTTCCGTCCGCGTCGCGCGTGAAGGCAAGATGCGTCCACGCTTCGGGCGCGACCGGCTTCGTGGCAATGACGATGTCGCCCACCCCGCCGCCGACCCAGACGCGGAAACGGCCGTCGTGAAAATTGGCGTCAAGCGCGCCGGGTCCGGCGAGGATCGAATCCTGGTTGTTGATGCCCGGGTCGAGCTTGGCCCAGCACTCGACCGTGAACGGCCCGTGAAGCGCAAGGTCCGTGTCCACACAGTCGCCGTCGCCGCCGTTCAAACGAAGCACGGGTTTCAATTCGGAACCCACCTCGGCAGCCAGTTTCTTCACCGCCGGGTCGTCAGGCAGCACGATCGAGAGTTTGTCGAGCGTGTAGCCGTCGAGCTCGTCGCGCGCAATCGCGCCGCTCCCCACCGAGGCCACAAGCTGTTTCGCCCCGGCCGCGGAACTGGCGAGCCGATCAACCGCCATTTTGCGTAGCGTTGGCGTCAAGGACGGCCAGACCTCGAGCAGCGCCGGAACCGCGGCGTCTGTTTTTGTGCCCGCCAGGGCGGTAACGGCTTCGCGTTGGACGGCGGTGTTCCCGCTCGTCGCAAACCGGCGGAACATATCCACCCGCGCCGAACCCGACTCCCGAAGCGCGCGCAGCCCGGAAAGCTGGCGTTCGGCGCTCGCTCCCGGTTTCGTCGCGGCAGCGACCAGGTCATCCTCGAGGCCCGTGAGATGGAAACCAGTCGCGAGTTTCACCAGCAAATCCTGGTTCGCCTCGCCCGGGTCGTTTTTCAAGAACGCGCGGATGGCATCGGTCAACAACGGCGCCAGCGCGGCGTGATCGGGGAGACGGACGCGGTTGTCATAGAGAAGTCGCAACGTGCCGGGAACGGCAAGCGCGGCTTTCAAGGCCGCATTCGCCGCAGGATCGGTCGGCACGGATGCGACGAGCAACAGTTCCTCGGTCGAAAGGCCGCGTTTCAATTGAGGCAGCAGCGCCGCCAGCCGTTTTGCTCCTTCGATTCCGCCCATCGCGACCGCGGCAAAGGCGCGCCGTGCAGCCAGGTCATTGCTCGTGTCTGCTCTGGCGTCAAACCACACGCTTACGGCGGAAGGATTTTTCTCCAGCGCCAATCGGACCAGGTAACGTTCGTACGATTCAAAATAGGGAGACCATTTCGCATCCTGCGGGGGAGGCATCCGCACCGCGGCCCGGAGCAACTGGGTCACGACCTGATATTGAGAAACCTCGGATGCGGGCGTCGGCCCGGCCAACATCTGCCCAAGCAGACGAATCACCTCCTGTCGGACCAGGCGATCGCGGTCTTCCAGGCCGCGTTTGGCGAGAGCCAATGCCTGCTCGCGTGAAATGCCGGACGGCCGGTCGAGGAGTCGCCGCGCCACGCAAAACGCCTCCTTGCGCAGCGCGCGGTGCGGGGCCGTGGCCAGCTTCTCCAGTTCCCTCAGTTCAACTTTATCCAGCCCTTCGAGGCACCATAGAGCGCGGATGCGCAGATCATTCGGTTGAGCATCGTTCGTGACGATCCCGGCGAGTTTGGGTGCGAGTGAAACGGCGTTGCGGTCCACAATTTCCTGCCAAGCAGCGTTGACCTCCCAGGTGTTCGCAGCGTTGAGGTGATCGAGCAGTTCGGAGTCGGATGCCTGGTAAAGGTTGGGAACGTTGGCGCGCGGTGTTTGCGATTCGTGCCGCACGCGCCAGATGCGGCCGCGCGTCTTGTCGCGCTCGGGATGGTTCCGGGGCACTTCGTTGTGCGAAATGATCTTGTTGTACCAATCCACGATGTAAAGGCAGCCGTCGGGACCGAAGTGAATGGAAACGGGGCGGAACCACGGATCGCCGCATTGAACGAAGTCAGGCAGATGTTCGAGCCGCCAG
>DATNDF010000422.1 GCA_035607015.1 Candidatus Angelobacter sp.
CACCGAGAAGGTGACCAGGATCATCAAGCTGATTCCCGGCGACGTAGGCCGGCCCGTCACCGACCTCGCCTCGGACCTGCTCTACCCCGAGCTGGCCGACGACGCGCGCGAGGTGTTGCGGTCGCTGGTGTCGTTGGACAAACCGGTCGCCACGCGCGATGGTCGCTGGTACGCGATGCGCCTGATGCCCTACCGGACGATGGATGATCGCATTGACGGCGTGGTGATCACCTTCATGGACATCACCACCGCAAAGAAACTTGAAGCCGAGTTGCGCGCCAGCGACGCGAGCGGAAAGGAAACCCGGATATGAAATCCAAACTCGCCAGCGACCCTGCCGCGTTGCGCCGAGCGGCCGAAGCGCGATTGAGGGAAAAACCCGCAACCCGGCAGCCGCAGACCGGGGCGGATTTGCGGCGGCTCCAGCACGAACTTGAAGTTCACCAGATCGAGCTGGAGATGCAGAACGAGGAACTCCAGGCGGCCCGCGCTGAAATTGCCAGCGCCCTGGAACGCTACACCGATCTTTTCGATTTTGCGCTGGTGGGCTACTTCGATCTGGCCGCCGACCAGACCATTCAGTTGGCGAATCTTACCGGCGCAAAGCTCTTCGGGCTGGAGCGCGGCAGCCTGACCGGCCGGCGCTTCGAGTTGTTCGTCGCTAAAACAGACCGGCCGGTCTTCGGTTCTCTCTTCAAGAAGATCTTTGCCACCGGAGCCAAACAGACTTGTGAACTCGCGCTGGTGAAAGAAGACCGGTCGGCCCTGACCGTCCGGCTTGAAGCCACGCGCGCTCCGAACGGCAGGGAATGTCGCGTTGTGCTGATGGATATAACCGACCGCAAGCTGTTGGACGAACAGCTCCGCCAGGCGCAAAAGATGGAAGCGATCGGACACCTCGCCGGAGGCGTGGCGCACGACTTCAATAATATCCTGGCGGTGATAATCATGGAAACCGAACTGTCCGGGATGGTCGCGGATATGCCGGAAGCCGTCCGCAAACGCTTGCAACAAATCCGGGCGAGCGCCGACCGCGCCGTCAACCTCACCCGGCAGTTGCTTATGTTCAGCCGCCGACAGGTGATGAGATCCAACATTCTGGATTTGAACGAAGTCATCGCCCAATTTGCCACGATGCTTCAGCGCATCATCGGCGAGGACGTGCGGTTGATACTGCACCTGAATCCCACGCCGCTCATGGCCCGTGCCGACATCGGGATGCTGGATCAGGTGTTGATGAACCTCGCCGTGAACGCCCGTGATGCGATGCCCAAGGGCGGACAACTGCTCATTGCCACGACAGAAAAAATCGTGGACGAGAATGCCGCGCGTCTGAATCCGGACGCCGCGCCGGGCCGCTATGTTTGTTTGAGCGTCAGCGACACGGGAAGCGGGATCGCGCCCGAGGCGTTGCCCCGGATTTTCGAACCTTTTTCACGACCAAAGGCCCGGGCAAGGGCACGGGCCTGGGACTGGCAACGGTCTTCGGCATTGTCAAACAACACCACGGTTGGATCGAGGTGAACAACCAACCGGGCCATGGTGTGAACTTTCAAGTGTTCCTCCCCACCAGCAACGCGACAGACCCGCAATTGGTTCAAACTCCGGGGCCATCGCACCCGTTGGGCGGCACGGAAACCATCTTGCTGGTCGAGGACGAGCCGGCGGTACGCAGGCTGACTCGCGCCGTATTGGAGACGGCTGGCTACCATGTTTTGGAGGCACCTGACGGCGCGGCGGCGCAACACATTTGGAAGGAACATCACGATTCGATCGATTTGTTGCTGACCGATATGGTGATGCCCGGTGGCATCAGCGGGCGCGAGCTGGCCGTAAGTTTGCAGACACACGCACCCGGGCTCCGGGTCATTTTCACCAGCGGTTACAGTGCGGACATCGCCGGGCGTGAACTTTCCCTGGAAGAGGGGAAGAATTTCCTCCAAAAACCATCCTCGCCCCGACAACTGCTGGAAGTCGTTCGTCGATGCTTGGACGCCTGACCTGCATCGCCCAATCAAACTCCGTCCCACCGCTGCTTGAAGTAAAAAACAATTACTTCCCAAAATACTGATTGATCAGTTTTCCCGCTGCCTCGTCACAGCCTGCGAATGCCTCATCCATCCCAACGTTGGATGCGACAATCACGGCGCAGTTTTTTTCCGGGGCCATCCAGACGACGACGTAAAACATCGTGTTTGAGCCATTGTGCATCAGAGCTCGCCCATTGGCCCATTGACGGTTCAACACCATCCAGCCAAGGGCGTAATCATCGTTGCCAGCGGCAACGGTGTGCAGCTTTTTGAAAGATTCCGTTTTGAGCAATTTGCTTTCGCCGCGTTCTCCGGCCATGTGAAACGCCGCATATTTCGCCAGATCGCCCAGCGAGCAATGCACCGCGCCCGCCGGACTGATCGCCAGTGGATTGTCCGCACCTGGGCCGGGAGGAACCGGTTCGCGGCCGGAAAGCACTTTTTTGTGACCCCAGGGCTGGTCAACCTTGCCAACCGAGGCGGGCGCGCCGAATCCGGCTGTGGTCATGAAGAGCGGTTGAAATAACATCGAGCGCAGCAAATCTTCCCACGTTTTGCCGGTGGCTTTCTCCAGCATCACACCCGCGATGGTGTAGCCCTGATTGGAATAAATATATTTCGTCCCGGGGTTCGCTTCTGGTTCGCGCGCCAAAATTCCTTTGATGAAAGCCAGGCGTTGCTCCGCTGCCTTGCCGGTTGCGGCCCACGCGTCGCTCCATAAATCGGCGGGAACATTACCCGGAGCGCCGCTGCGTTGGGACAAAAGCTGTTCCAAAGTGACGCCCAGGTAGTCGGGATGGATCTCACCTTTGAATTCGGGAAAGACTTCTCCAATCGTCGTCGTCCAGGAGATTTTCCCCTGCTCGACCAGCATCGCCGCGACCGTGGCCGTCATTGATTTCGTGACCGAGCCAAGGTGGAACCTGTCGTCCGCCGTGACTTTTTCCGTCCCGCCACTTTTGCGGAAGCCAACCGCGTTGGTCATAACAATTTTCCCATCCACGACCACGGCGGCGGCCAGCGCGGGAAGATTGTGTTTCACGCGAATGGTTTCGAGCATTTGCGAAACGGGATTGGTAGATTCAATCGCCAGAGCTTTCGGATCACTCACGCGAACAAGCACAATCGCGCCAAACGAGATCAGCACAATTCCAATGAGGGTTATTTTCGTCATAATGGTTTTCTTGGATGATTTGGTTCGCAACAGCGGCAGATATTTTCGGATCGGATGGTTCGTCGGGGCAAATTTTTCAACCGCCGCTTTTACGTCGGAATGTCGTTCCAGGGGAGTCCAGTGCATGCGCGTCTTTTCGCCTGATTCTCTGATCAGCCAGAGATTTTGAATGTTCAGAAACCTAAATGGCCGGACTTCTTTTATTTCATCCCAGAGAATCAGGTTCATCCCTTTATGCAAATGAATCCCCAGCGTGCTGATCCCCACGGCCCGCTTGACGGTTTTCTGGATGAGCCAGGTATAGAGCAACCCGCCCAGGAATGAGAGCACGCCCCAAAGCAGATGTTGCCAACTGAACAGGTGCAGGATGAATGATTTGAGATTTTTGATCGTCGCGTAATTTTTGAAATCCGCGAGATGCATGAACGATGGCTGGAAATAAATTCCGGAAATTTTGTCGTCCGCGTCCAGCGCCAGGCTCATCGTCATCTCGCCACGCTGGTAATGCAGTCGGAACGCAGTCCACCCGCGGTAGCCGTCGCCGGTTGGCCCGTCGAATTTTTCAATCTTGCCGTAACGTTTGGCGATGTCGGTGTAAAAAACGGCTGATTCTTTCGGCGGAAGGAACTTGCTCATCTCCGGGTTGTAGAGCTTTTGCACGGCGGCGTAATCGCCGGCGTTGAACAGTTCAACCACCGTTAACGCGACAACCGAGTAGCGATTGGTTTCTCCGGTGAAAACGGCCTGCCCGACCGTCGCCGGAGTCGGGCGCTTGATGTTCCCATCTTTGCTCTCCAACGTCATGCCGAGCATCAAAAAGAACCAGATGCCAACAATCCCGGGCACGCCGAAAATGGCGATCTGCCAGAAGGCGACCTTGAATTCCACAGGTTTAACTTTGTCGGCGGCCGCCATCGAGAGAACGATCGGGCGCAGATTAGCGACATGCGTTTCATCCAGCGGTTCGCCCGTTTCGGCCGAATGGATCAGCGATTCCAGTTGTGCTTCGACGGGAAGAAGTTGTTTGGACACGGCCCGTTGATTGAGCCGGTAGATGAAAACGTTGAGGACCAGTTCGACCAGTGTAAAGCCGACCTTGAAAACAAGATTGCCCAAAGGCATTCCCCAAACGAAAACGAGCGCGCCAACCGTGAGCGGAAGCAAATACCACCACCCAACCGACCGCAACAATTGCGACTGAGTGCGAACGGAGTGCAGCTCCGCGCGCAGCGATTCTACGACCGGAGCATCGGGTTTCGCCGCCGGCGTGGTGCGACGGGCGTGAAGGATTTTCCAGGCGATGAATATCGAACCGGCAACGGTGATCAAAGCGCCGAGACGCGCGATTGGCGCGCGGTTGATGAAAAAGTAAATCCCAAAAACAACACCGGCGATAACGCACGCCACGAGTTCACGCACGTCACGCGCCAGCAAGGTGCGGCGAAGCTGGGTCGTTTGTTTCTGCATGGCAGACATCACCTGCCCCGGGGATAGAGCCGGCGCTCTCAGCGGTTGCTGTTGCCAAAGTTTCTTTAGTTCGTTGTCGTTCATTTCGGCGCTTCCTCCGTCATCAGACCGGAAAGCTTTTTCTTTGCGCGGTGCAACATGACGCCGACGTTATTGGCATTGATGCCCGTGGCTTCGGCAATTTGTTCGTAGGTGAGATCCTCCAGGAAAAGGGTGACGAGCGCCTTTTCGATCGGGTTCAGTTTGTAGATTGCGGTGTAAAGGTCCGCGATGCGGTCGTCAGTGTTTCCTTCCGTTGTCTGCTGCGATTCAATCGTGCGCGTGAGATCGGCGTGCTCAAAATGAATGACGCGGTCGGAGCGTGAGGCCCGCTTGCGGACGAACGAAAGGGCGGTGTTGATGGCCACGCGGTAGAGCCATGTGTTGGCGAATTGTCTTTCTTTCAGGCCCGGCAGGCTGCGCCAGATTTGGAACAGGATTTCCTGAAACAAATCGTCCTGGTCAGCCGAGTTCCATGCATAAACGCGGCAGACCCTGAGAATTCTGTTCCGATTCTCGTTCACCAGTTCCAAGAACTTATGTTCGTTTGGCTGCTGCGGATTCAATTCCTGAGCCTTTAACTGGTTAGTCGCAACGGGAAGAAGAATTATTACGCCGTGGAAGGATTTTGGCCGGGCGTCAGTTCGTCGGAGCAAAGTTGCCACGCATCAACCAGTGCCCCGGCTCGCCTGAAATTCGCCGACCGCCAGGAACGGGATTTGCGGTCGAGCATCATCAAATGATTTTCCGCAGCGCCGTTGGGCGGGAAGTCTTCATAGATTGCCTGTCGTCCAGAATCGCAAGCTCCGTAGGAGCGACATATCCCTATGCCGCTTCTGACGGAGCTAAGTCGAAAACGACGATCGCTCAAACTACAAAGACTCCGACCCTGACGGGGTGGCTAATCTCCAGACGGAGGATACTTTTCGAACTTTGGCAGCGCAGGATTCATTTGATCCCACTGATGCGCGTCTGAAGTCCACACATCCATTTGCGAGTTGAACCAGCCCGGATTATCCAGGCTCGCCGTTCGAATCGCGACAAATTGCGGGACGGCGTCGGGCTTGCCATAAATCGGCGAGCCGCATTCAGGGCAAAAGCCACGACGCGTCATGCCGCCCGCCTCACTGGGCGAGGCATGGAAGCGCGGCGCGCCTCTCAGGAGCTTGAATGCTTCTGTCGGCACGACGACGAAAGAGGAGAACGGACCGCCGCTGGATCGCTGGCAATCTCGACAGTGACAGTGAAGCATCATAATCGGTTCTGCCGTGGATTCGTAGCGAACCGCGCCGCACGCGCATCCGCCGGAAAAGGGTGTAGTTATTGTGGCCATATATTATTTATTTTTACTCTGTAACGGCGCTCTGTGAGCGCCGATTTTTTCGAGTTTTACCGCACCGGCGGTCATAGACCGCCGCTACAAAGAATTTTGAAACCGCTTCCAGAAACTCCACCGTGATCAACGAGCGAAGACGTTTAGTCCCTTGCCGGTTTCAAGATAGGATTTCATGCTCGAAAGCACGCGCGGCCAGCCCCAGGAAACTTTGCCAGCCATGGTCGAACCGGCCTTGAAATTCCCGTGGGTCACCGTCAGGCACACCATGTCTTTAATTGCCTCGATTTCAAAAGTGACGCGCGATTTGTCGACGAGATCGTCCGGGTCGGCCCAGGACAGGACGAGGCGTTTGGGTGGGACGCATTCCAAGACTTTACCCGTGATCCAAACCTCATTCTCCTTAGTGGTGTGTTCCCATTTTGAGCCTTTCTTCCAATCTGAGACGTTCGCCAAACTCGCCCAATATTGACGGGTGAATTCGGGTTTGGTGATGGCCGCCCACAATTTATTCGGCGTGGTGCGGATGAATGTCGTGTAAACCTGATTCGGCTTTTTCATATCGTTAGCTTTTCTTGTTTTTGTTTTCTTCGAGACCCTTTTTTAAATCGCTCAACGCCTGAAGGCGATGGCGTTCGTATTTGCCAATCCAGCGTTCGGAGATCTCGTGCAACGGCACCGGATTGAGGTAATGCAGCTTCTCGCGCCCGCGCCAGACG
Source organism: Candidatus Angelobacter sp. (assembly GCA_035607015.1). Classification (NCBI taxonomy): domain Bacteria; kingdom Pseudomonadati; phylum Acidobacteriota; class Terriglobia; genus Candidatus Angelobacter; species Candidatus Angelobacter sp. The sequence goes on from DATNDF010000422.1 coordinate 6,763, forward strand.
ACGGCGACCAGATTCGCCGCCTCCAGCAACAGGAGATGCTTGGTGACCGCCTGCCGCGTCATGTCGAGGTGTTCGCACAACTCGCCCAGCGTCTGTCCGTTGCTCTTGTGCAACTGATCGAGCAACTTTCGCCGGCTTTCGTCCGCCAATGCTTTGAACACTGCATCCATCTCGGGTGAGAATATGCAACCAAATGGTTGCATGTCAAGTAATGCTTTCAGCCGCTGCCACGCTCAGCGCCGTCCGAGAATCTCGACGGGACCGTCCGGAGCGCGGCTGTGGCGAAGCCCGGACGCAGCACGTCGAAAATTGCCTCGCGCCCGACAATTCCGCGATGCCAGTCCTTACGAACCCGCTGCGACCGGCCCTGGGCGCACCGTCGCGCTCCGTTTCCGATTCACACTGACGAACCGCTTCCGATATGGCATCCTTTCCCTCAATGCCACAATCCCTTTCCGCCGTTTGCACTCATCGGGTGTGCTTCACCAAAGACTGGCGATCAACGAACGCGCTCGGTCGAGTCAGTTGGCTCCGGCTCGTCATGGTGCTCGTTGCGGCTTTTGTTGCAACATTTATCCAGTCGCCACATGGGGGGGCAGCCAGTGCTTTGCCGAATCCAACCGGCCTGCCGGCACAGGCAACATTGCCAGATCCACTGGTCATGCTGGATGGCCGGAAGGTCACCACTCGTGAAATGTGGTTCAAGGAACGGCGGCCGGAGCTCCTCCGTTTGTTTCAGCACTACATGTACGGCCGGCTCCCGGAGAAGCCGGTATCTGTCGCGGGCAAGGTGGAGCGCGTGGACGCGACAGCCTTTGGCGGCAAGGCGACGTTGAGCGAGGTGACGATTCGATTCGGCCCGCCTGGAGTTCCGCCCATCAACTTGATGCTCGTCGTTCCCAACCAGCGCGCTGCGCCGGCGCCGGTGGTGCTTGCGATGAATTACTTCGGCAATCATACGCTCGTTCGCGATCCCAAGGTTCGACTGGCGGACAACTGGATGCCCGAGCGCGGCGTGGGTGTGGTGAACAACCGGTCCACCGAGGCCAGCCGCGGTTCCTGGGCCGAGATCTGGCGGATCGAGGACGTGATCGATCGCGGTTATGCGCTGGCGACGTTTTACAACGGCGACATTGATCCCGACACTCCCGACCAGCGAGGTCTCCAAAAGTTTTTCCCGGCAGCGAATCCGGCGGATGAATGCGGGACTGTCGGGGCCTGGGCGTGGGGTTTGCAGCGGGCGGTGGATTATCTTGTGAAG
>DATNDF010000423.1 GCA_035607015.1 Candidatus Angelobacter sp.
GGCCGCCCAAAACCCGAAGGTGAGCCTGTCTATCCGCGCGGACACGGACGCGCCCTTCGGCCAGATAGTCAAGGTGATGGACGCTGCGAAAGCCGCGGACATCAGAACCGTCAACGCTTTCACCAAATCTGTCGGACCACAGTGAAAGGCAGGTTTTTATGAAATATGGCGGGAACCAAATGCACCTTCGTTCATCTTAGGAACGTGGCCATACTCCATTATCACGCTCTTGGGTGGCGATTTTAAGGGCGGCCTTAGGACGAAAAACGACCAAATAACCATGAAAAGAACGATCCTTCCTCTCATCGCAGTTGGCTTGTTCGCTCTTAACCATACGTCATTCGCTGCCATTGAAAACTTCACTGTCAGCCTCGATGGGGCCCAGGATGGAGGTGGGGGCCGAACCGGATCAGGGTCAGGTACGCTGACGCTCGACACGACGGCAGACACACTGACCTTTAACAACATCGTTTGGTCCGGGTTATCGGCCGATTCGACCGCATCGCACATTCACGGCCCAGCGGCCGCCGGAGTGAACACCGGTGTAATTTATTTTTTGAGTTCACCACAACCTTTCACAACAACGGGGGCCGGTATCAGGTCTGGCACCATTTCCGGCACGATGAATCTGACGGATCCCACCCAAAATGGCGTCGCCTATCCGGTTGCCAATCAGATCGCCGACCTGGAAAACGGGCTTTGGTACATCAACGTCCACTCGACGGCTTTCCCCGGTGGTGAAATCCGAGGGCAGATTCTGCCTGTTCCCGAACCCTCGACGCTGGCTTTGCTCGGTTTGGGCGTGGGGGCGCTTGTCTGGCGGCAGCGCCGGAAGAGTTAACGGTTCTTCTGGAAGCGACAAACGCCGGCCTGAAGGGGCCGGCGTTTTTGTTTAACCAAGGGGCCGGGAACGGCGCTCAGGACGATTTCTTTTTCCCGAAGAGATTTGACCAGACAGATTTCGATTCAGTCTGTCGTTGCTGCACCTTCAACTGGCCGAGGATGGACTGCAGCCCGATGTAAATTTTGTGCCATTGGTTTTCCAGGTTACGAAAGGCGCCATCATTGAGTTCGCTCAAAAAGCGGAGTGACGTGGCGCCACCCAGCAGCGCATGAACCTCGTCCTTGGTCGGATTGCTGAATTCCACCGCGGAAATAATCATCTCGAGCTCCTGCGCGAGCACGCTCTTGACCTCCAGAAACTGGTTCTCGTCCTCCTGGCCGAACTTTTTGGTGCGCGCCAGGCTCAGATAGTGATTGAACTGTTTCCAGCACTCCAAATAGTTTTCGATTTGGACGATCAGTTCGTCCAGTTTCTTGTGTTCCATAAGGTAGTTTGGTTGGCCATTATTTTTGCCCCAACGACCGCGGAGCAAGGAAAATAATCGCCCCGCCGCGCAACTCGCGCGCGGTCAGTCTGAGCGCCGCATAGTCGGCGATCAACTCGGTCAAGGGAACGCGTGCATCGCGCGCCGCCTGGAATGTGGACAGAACCAGGTCGCCAATCTGCCTGACCTGTGCCGGCGGGAAGGACTGAGGCAGTGTGGAGGCGACGATCCGTCCGCCGGGGTCGAGCGTGAAACTTCCCGTCGGTATCCGCATCAGGTTGTGGCCCGCTTGCGAACCGCGTCTGTTCAGGAGGTTCAGGATGCCCATTTGGAGGCAATTCTTTTCATCGTGTCACGCACGATGTCCTGTGACAGCGAGCGGTGGAAGCCCACGCAAAGGTGGGTGTCGGCCTTGGAGACCAGCGCCACGTGGCATTGCGGTCCGAGGCCTTCCAATTGGTTCAACTGGCCCGCCTGCAATCCGTCGCCAAGGGCGCGAAAGCGTTGCATGGTTTGGCGGACCCATTGGGAAATCTGTTCGGGATTCTCCGCGCGCAGCGATTCAAATTTCGGTTCGTTGGAGCGGACGGTCATGACGAACTCGACGCCGTTGAATCGGGAAAACGGCGCCAGGGGCGATTCTGCGGTTGGCGCGGCCGCTTCCTGCGCGACGGCGATTTCGGGGTTTCCGCTGGCCTGTGCCTCGTCCAGGGCTTGCGCTGATTCCAGCAGCAGACCTTGATAGGAATTGAAGATGGCGCGCGCGCGCTCCGGTTCTGCCGGAAGGATTTCGAAATTCCCGGTCTTCCAGGAAAGGATTTTCCGGAAAGCCTCCTCCGCGGCCAGATCGGCGGCCTCCGCATCGATGACGTCGCCGTTGTGAAACCATATCTTCCCGGAGAGAGGCCCGTTGGTGACTTTCAGGACGGACGAACTCTGCGACAGGCACTCCAATTGTATGATATCCACCAGACTCTTGCTTTGTACGCCGCGGAACCCGCCATCCATCTCGCGTCCCAGCAACGATTCGATGCAGTCGAGGAAGAACGTGATCTCCTGGCTGGTGTTGGGCTTCTCCAAAAAAAGGTCAATCCCCATGGCGTATGCCCGGGTGCGGAATTGCGCGTCCACGACCGAAGTCATTACCGCCGTTCGCAACTGCGGGAACTTGCGGCGGACGATGGTGAGGACCTGGAGACCGTCCATCTTCGGCATGTTCAGGTCGGAAATGAGGAGAGAGAACGGTTCAGACTCCAGTAAAGCGATCGCCCGCGCGCCGGAAGTGGCGGTATGAATTTCCGGCTGGCTGGGTAACCGGGCCAGCATTTCCCGGTACAACTCCAATAAGTCCTGATCGTCATCAAGGAGGAGGATTTTATGGCCGGCGGACATAGCGTGTTCAACTGAACTTCCGAGACAATACAAACCGTTCACGTTGAAAATTGCAAGCAACTTACAATTATATCGACGGCAGAGCGAAGACCTGTCAAACTCACCAAATATTTTGCGATGTTCGACCGCCTAAAAAACCTGTTCAGAAGGCGCTTGGAAGAGGAACCGGTTTCCGAGCCGTTGGAAACCGCGTACCCGCCGCGTGAATTTCAGACGGGCTATACGCCCGGAGGACATTCCGCTCCACCGCCCGAAGCGCCTGAACCGCCCGCAGAGACTTTGCCTGAACCCGTTGCTGCGGCCCCCTCTCGCCCCGGACCGGCCACCGGTGATTCCATCAGAATTCTGCTCAAATCCGTGTTGCTCAAATTGCCTGATGCGCTCAAGTCCAAGGTGCGGCAACCACCCGCAGGTGCGGTTTACATTTCCATCCCTTTGCAAAAGGTGCTGGCTCAACTCCCTCAAGGTTCCGTCAAAATATCGTACGGCGAACTGCGGCTGGCAGCGCCGGCGGGAGTTTTCCTGGACATCAGCACCCAGGATCAGACGCCCGTCGAATTGCCTTTGCCCGAAATCGTCGCCCAACTCAAACCCGATCAGTTGCCTCGCCGGACCACGCAGAGAACAGTGGAAGTGCCCGAAGAAGTGAGCGGCATTTTTGGACCCAAGGGCGAACCGCTGACCGCAGTGCGCATGAGCACCGCGCCTGCCAAAGCCCCTTCCCCGGCTGCACCTGCGATCGCGCCGAAGTATATTCCAACTTCTGGTCCCGCGATGCCAGCCACGCAACCGTCGGTTCCGCTGAGGCCGTCCGCGCCATTGCCTCCGCCCCCCATCAAGCCAACTTCGCCGCTGCCGGCGCCTAGTGCCCTCAGGTCGCCGCTGGCGCCGACGCAAGCGCAACCTGCTGCGCCCGCGATCCGGCCCTCGCAACCGCTGCCGACAACATCGCCACCGAAGCCGGCGGCCGGACCTCCCGCGGCACCGTTACCTCAACCACCTGCGGCGCCGACCGGACCGCTGGCAGTGCCGTTGGCGCAAATTTCAGGCGGATGGCCGGATGCCATCAAGCAAACGCTGGCTGAGCCATCAAACGCCACGATCTCTTTTCCGGCTGATGAACTCGAACAGGCGTTGAAGCGCGGGAAAATACTCTTTGCGTGGAAACGGCTTCGTTTGATGATCAACCCGCCGCCGCTGCCGTCGGCAGCCCCGGGGTTGGATGACACGCAATTGGAATTGCCGCTTCCGGTTATCGCGCCGCTTTTCCTGGCCCACAAGAAACCGGCCGGACCGCAAAAGAGGTACACGATCACGGAGCATATCCCGGACGTTTTCACGGGCAAAGGTCTCGCCCCATCGCCTCAAGCTCAGGTGACACCGCCGGTGACGCCGGCCGCGGCGCCCGCCGCCCCAACACTTGCGCCGTCGATTGCCATGCCCGCTGCTCCTCCGCCGCGCGCTCCAGCGCCGCCGGCGCCCGCTCTCTCCGCCGAGGTTCCACAGGAAATCGGCGAAGTTTTCGGCCAGCCGGGCCGGAAGAATTGGACGCCGAGTGAAATCGTTCAGAAAACCGGCGCGCTCCGCGGCGTGGCTGGCGCGCTGATTGCGATGCAGGACGGTTTGCTGGTCGCGGCCAACCTTCCACCGGGTTTGAATGGCGAGACCATTGCGGCGTTTCTGCCGCAGATGTTCAGCCGGATGCTTCAATACAGCAAAGAATTGAAATTTGGCGAGGCGAACAATTTGACCATCATCGTGGACGAGGTTCCTCTGAAGATCTTCAAGGCCGGCGGTGTTTTCTTCACTGTGCTTGGGCGGGCGGGAGAATCATTGCCGGAACCTCACCTGGGCATTGTTGCCGCCCAGTTGGGGCCGCAGAACAAGTAAGATAAAGCTTATGGCCATCATCAACCAGGCGACCAAGGAATTGCAGGTCAAGATCGTCTATTACGGTCCCGCGATGGGCGGCAAGACAACCAACCTGGTCAAAGTTCACGAGAATATCCAGACCGCGCAGGAAAAGGGCAAACTGGTCTCGCTGGCGACGAGTTCGGATCGCACGCTGTTTTTCGACTTTTTGCCGATCGAGGCCGTGGCGATCAAGGGGTTTAAAACCAAGTTCCAGCTCTACACAGTGCCCGGCCAGGTCATCTACAACACCACCCGACAGCTTGTGCTGCGCGGTGTTGACGGCATCGTGTTCGTCGCCGATTCGCAGTATGAAAAAATGCAGGAAAGCGTCGAAAGCTTCGCCAATCTGGAGGATAATTTGCGGACGTTGAAGATGAACCTCGCCGACATCCCGTACGTCCTGCAATACAACAAGCGCGATTTGCCGAATGTCGCGCCGGTGGATTACATGGAATTTCTGCTGAACAACCGGGATGTTCAGGTGCCGTCGTTCACGGCTTCCGCCAGCAAATGCGAAGGCGTGTTTGAAACCCTCAACATGATCACACGCATGCTGCTCCACAAATTCATCAACGAAAGCGGCCGCAAATCCGCCTGATTATGGCCACGCTGCCCCAACTCCTCGAGGAAGACATCCGGCAGATTGACGGCGACCTCAACGATCTGCTGACCAAGAGCGAGGCCACGGCCGCCATGATCATCGACAAGGGCGGCTTCCTCATCACTCAGTGCGGCGACGTCCGTCGCTTCGATACCACCACGATCGGGGCGCTTGCCGCCGCCATGTACGCCGCCACACAGGGCATTGCGAGCCTCGTCGGCGAAAATAACTTCAGCAGCGTTTATCAGCAGGGGGAGAATTTCAGCCTGCTCGTGCATAATGTGGATGAACACTGCCTGCTGCTGGCCATCTTCCGTGCGCAGATCAGCGTCGGCGCGGTGAAGTACTACGCCCTGACCACGATTTCGAAGGTGGCGGGTCAGTTGCAGACCGCCCAGAACCGCGCCCCGGGTGAGGGCTACGACCTTTCCGTCCTCAACATCGCCGACACCGCCGACCTGTTTCGCAAGAAACAAGCGTGACGTCGTCGTTCCGCCCGAATAGGGCCTCCGAATACCTGGCCTCTGGCGGGGTCATCCAAGCGTGCTGTGCGTCCCGTCGCAGAACGGCGTGTTACCGGAATGTTTGCAGGCGCACCATGCCACCGTTTTGGCCGCGGTGATTTCCACCTTCTTCGGGCCGAGGCCGGTCCCTTTGTGCGATCCGTCGCAAAACGGCTGGCTTTTCGACCGGCCGCAGGCGCACCACCAATACTCGCCGGGTTCGACCTTTTGAACGATGGGAGATTTTTGGGCAACAATTGGTTCGCTCATAAAGCCTTTTTAACCGCGGCCCGGGCCACGGCAAACATTTTCTTCAAGGACTCAAGACTGCGGGTTTGTTCCACGCCATCTGAAAGCGCGTCGAAATCCTATAAGAGCCACATGGGGAGTTTTCACTTATCCCGCTTCCCATGCACCCTCGCCGAGACTTTCAAGTGCAGTGCGTTCAACCGGATGAAACCGGTGGCGTCGTCTTGGTTGCAGGCTTTGGTCGGGTCGGCTTCCACCGTGGTGAAATGCGTGAATGCTACGGTTTGTGCTCCAGCCATGCCTTGAGCTCCGCAATCTCGGCGGGTTTCAGACGGCGGTTTGGCGGCATGTAGCCGAAGTCCACCATCACGCGGATCGGGTGCGACTGAACCTGGTAGAGCGGACCGCGGTCGCCGTCATCGTCGTGGCAACGTGTGCAGAACTTCAAGGTCAACTTCTCACCGGTGGGTGGCTTCGGATTGTCCGCGGGAAAGTAAAACTCCGAGCGCGGCTGCTCGGCGATGTGCTTGTCCACCGCCGCCAGCAGACGCGCGTCGAGCACCAGATCCCCGCGGGCCGGATGGATGGCGAGCGGGCCGGAGGAATGGCACTTGTAGCAGCTCGTGGCCTGAAGTTCAGGACCGCCTTTCTTCAATTCCGCGAAGTAGTGAATGATGGGGTCCGCGGTCAGGTCCTGCACGATCGAATAGTAGGCCCACCCATCGTCGCTCGCCGTCCTTTGCACGAGCAGGTAGGCCCGGACGACGGCATTGGAAAACGCCGCGACATGGTTGAGCATCGGCTTGCGGATCACATCCTCCTGAGTGCTGATCAGACCCACGTCTGAAACGGGATTGGCTTTCCCTTCGGTAAACAAGCGCTTCACTTCCATCATGTAAGCCTTCACCTCGTCCTTGGTCAGACCCTTTACGTTGGCGCGTGGATGCGGTGGCAGAGTGACGACCGGGTTGGTCCAGGGCCTGTGAATCTTTTCGGGCCCGACTGTATTCATGGCCGCGACAAATTTCTCCGTCGTGAACTCGGGCAGGGTCAATACCGGTTGCAAAAGAAGGCCCGTGCCGGTGGACACGGCGGGCGCGAGGAGTTTCAAAGCCTTGTCCATGGCGGGTTCAACCGCGTCTCCCGTGTTGACTGGCGCCGACACGGCCAGGAGCAAAAGGGTGAGCAACGCGCGGGCAGTGCGGGAGTTCCCTTTCGATTTCAACGCTTTCATTAAACCGGCTTCCATTGTGGCGTCAGCAAACTCCGGCAGGCTGCTTGTGGCAAGGCCAATCGCATGGGTGGTGTAGCGTTCGGCCTGTGGCCGAATCTGTCGAGCCACAGGCTCGATACCACCGAAATCGGCGCATAGCGCCGACGCTACATCAGCGCTACACTTTCACGCGATCAATGACGTGGACTTCGCCTTGATAGGGCCAAGCCTCCGGATTGCTCACCAATCCAGCGCGAACAGGATTGCGCCAGACGTAATCCCATTTCTCCGCATAGCTTTCGTTGTGACGCAAAAGATGATCAAAGAATCCCGGCTGCCAGAAGCTGCTGATTTTCGATCCGGGAATGGTCGTCGGCTCGTGCCCCTGCTTCGTGAGCGCTTTACCGAGCTGTCGTTTCAAACCGCTCTCCCATCGGCGCAAAGTCATATCGCGTCCGATGCGGACAAACACGTGAACATGGTCAGGCATCAGGACATAACGCCCGGTGGCGATGTGGAATGAAAAGCCGCGTTCGGCATATTCGCGGAAGGCGGCATGCACGGCATCACACGCCAGCAGCGGACGCCGGACCAACATGTTAAAGGTGACCAGATACAACGGCGGATCGTAAGTCTGGAACACAACTGGCAATCGCGGCGGCGTGTTCTTGATCTTGCGTTCCATAACGCGGTGTAGTGTCGAGCCTGCGGCTCGATTATTCGGCC